>NZ_JBBAXC010000012.1 GCF_037120725.1 Bacillus spongiae | reverse complement strand
CTGACGTCAGGGGAGCAAGCTCCCCATCAGTCCGCTCGACTTGCATGTATTAGGCACGCCGCCAGCGTTCGTCCTGAGCCAGGATCAAACTCTCCATAAAAGTAGTTTGACTTGCTCATGTTTGTGTAAGAACTAAGTTCTTACGTTTAGAATTAACGTTGACGTTTCGTCTTTTCAGTTTTCAAAGTTCAATCAATGTCGTTTTAGCGACTTTAATAATATACCACAATTCCTTTTATATAGTCAATGTTTTTTATTAACTTTTTTAAAAGAAAATTATGAGCTGTTTTTAAACAACAAAAAATATTATACATAAATTTTCTTCACTATGCAACACAAATCTACACTAATAATACAGCCAACTCTATTCAATAAAGGAGCTGGCTATATTTATTATGAAATAACACTTTCTATATATACATCTCTCATTTTCGTCAGGTCAATGATTTGGCCACTCTTCAAAGTTTGGATAAGGGGTCTAGTCATCTCCTCTTTCTTAGTAAATAACACTTCGCCTTCTTGTCCGTCAGATAAACGTACGTTCGTTCCCTTTGGTAAATTTGCTAATAGCTGTATTGCTGAATCGACTACCACACTATTAAGTTTGCCAAAGCTGTCTTCTCTTATCATTTCTAACACTTTAAAAGAGGATTGTTTGCTTCGATAGTTTTTTTCTGAAGTCATTGCATGATAAATATCTGCAATAGCTATAATTTGTGAATACGGATGAATTTTGTCCTTTCTCTCAGCCCGAGGATATCCACTGCCATCTAACCGTTCATGATGTTGATAAATAGCTAATTTTGCCTCTGTTTTTAAAAAGGGGGTGTTTTTAACCATTTGGTAACTATTTGTAGTATGTAATTTAATTTCATTAAATTCCATCGCAGTAAGGGGCGTCCTTTTAAATAATATAGCAGGGGAGACTCTCGCCATTCCACAATCCGATAGTACTCCTGCTAATGCTACTTGTATACAACTTCCTTGGTCATACTTGAGCTTCTTAGCTATCATTCCACTTAGAAGTCCAACAGCGATGCCGTGATGGTATACATACTCATTTTTTGATGAGTGATGAGTTAAAAAATATAAGGCATGTTGTTCTTTCTCTAAATCTTGAAAGAGGGGAAGGAAGAGATTTCTTATTTTAGCAATATTAATAGCGGAGCCAGATTGCCAAGATATAAATTCTTTTTTGTATTCTTGAACGACTTTAAAATAGTGTTGAATAAATGTTAACTTTTCCTTACCATTCATTTGCGTTACTTGCGTTTTAGTAACTGGACTTTGATAAAAAACCGTTCCGTCTATTTTAACACTTTCAACATGTACATCCTCAATGGAGAATGCCTGTAAAACCTCAATATGTTGTTCTGTTAAAATCGTGCTTTTAGGAAGTAAGGGATAGGAACTAAGGCCCATTACATCCTTTGCTAAAATGCAACCTGTCTCCAAATTCGCTACCGCCGCTTTCATGCATCATCCCTCGTTTATATTTTTCCTTTATTGTAACAAAAAAAGAAAGGAGCACCTATAATCTTTTAGGTACTCCTTCCTATTTTATTCTTCTTCTGATTCTATTTGCTCTGTTTCTACATTTATTTCATCTTCTTGTTTTTCTTCTTCTTTTTGCACCTTAGCAACGGTAGAAACATACTCACTTTCTTTTAAACTGATTAGCTTAACACCTTGAGTATTTCTACCAGTTGTAGAAATATCTTTGACGTCCATACGAATCAGAACACCATGAACGGTTATTAACATTAGATCCTCTTCACCAGTTACTGTTTTAACAGAGGCAAGTTCTCCATTCTTTTCGGTAATGTTACATGTAATTAATCCTTTTCCACCTCGAGTTTGAATACGATATTCAGATGCAGGGGTTCGTTTTCCATAACCATTTTTCGTGACAACTAATACATCATTATCTTCTTCAAGTATTTCCATTCCAACGACTTCGTCATCCTTATCCAACGATATTCCTTTTACTCCAGTTGCAGTTCGTCCCATGGAACGAACATCCCCTTCCATAAAGCGAATAAGCATCCCTTTTCTAGTTCCAATAATTATATGCTTTGATCCATCAGTAAGCTTAACAGAAATCAGTTCGTCTTCGTCTCGAAGATTTAAAGCAATTAGCCCATTCGTTCTAATGTTTGCGAAATCAGATAATGGAGTTCGTTTTGTAAGTCCTTGACGAGTAGTAAAGGTTAAATACCAGTTTGCATCAAATTCTTCTACCTTAATAATCGTTTTAATCCATTCATCCTTTTCAATTCCGAGCAAATTAATAATAGGTATTCCCTTTGCTGTACGGTTAAACTCAGGAATTTCATAGCCTTTTGCTCGATATACTTTTCCTTTATTCGTAAAGAAAAGGATTGTGTCATGAGTAGAGGTTGTCAGTAAATGTTCAACAAAATCATCTTCATTCGTTCCCATTCCTTGAACACCGCGTCCTCCACGTTTTTGACTTCGATAGGTTGAAACGGGTAATCGCTTAATATAGCCTTTATTCGTTAGCGTTACAACAATATTTTCTTGTGGGATTAAGTCTTCATCCTCAATTTGTTCAATTCCACCTGCAATAATCTCTGTACGGCGGACATCATTAAAACGCTCTTTAATTTCCACTAATTCCTCACGAATAATTTCTAGCACTTTTTCTTCATCTGCTAAAATAGCTTTCAATTCAGCAATTAATTGAAGAAGTTGTTGGTACTCATCTTCAATTTTTTCACGTTCTAAACCAGTTAAGCGTTGTAGTCGCATATCAAGAATTGCTTGTGCTTGTTTTTCAGAAAGGGAAAAGTTCTCCATTAACCCTTGGCGCGCAATATCGGTTGTTTGCGATCCACGAATAAGCGCAATAATTTCGTCGATATGATCTAATGCAATTCGTAGTCCCTCAAGTATATGAGCTCTAGCCTCCGCTTTTCTTAACTCAAATTGAGTTCTACGACGAATCACTACTTTTTGATGTTCTAAATAATACTTTAAAGCCTGCTTAAGATTAAGAACTTTAGGCTGTCCATCTACTAATGCTAATAAATTGATACCGAAGCTCGTTTGAAGAGCGGTTTGCTTGTATAAATTATTTAACAAAACGTTAGCGTTTGCATCTCTGCGAACTTCAATGACGATACGCATACCTTTTCGATCGGATTCATCACGTAGATCCGTGATACCATCGATTTTCTTATCACGTACCAAATCAGCAATTTTCTCTATTAATTTTGCTTTATTTACTTGATAAGGAATTTCTCGAACAATAATCGTTTCTTTTCCGTTCGATTTTTGTTCGATATCTACCTTAGCACGAAGAATAATTGAACCTCTTCCTGTCTCATAGGCACGGCGAATCCCACTTCTTCCAACAATTAAACCTGCAGTTGGGAAGTCTGGTCCAGGAATATAGTCCATAAGTTCTTGGATCGTAATCTCTTCATCCTTACTTAAAGCCAAGATTCCATCTATAACTTCACCTAATTGATGTGGAGGGATATTCGTGGCCATTCCAACAGCAATCCCTGATGCACCATTCACAAGTAAGTTTGGAAAACGGGAAGGGAGAACAGCGGGTTCCTTTTCCTGTCCGTCATAATTATCTTTATAATCAATTGTATCTTTATTAATGTCACGTATTAATTCCATAGAAATCTTAGACATTCTTGCTTCAGTGTATCGCATGGCAGCAGCAGCATCTCCATCGACAGAACCGAAATTCCCGTGTCCATCAACAAGCATATAGCGATAGTTAAAATCCTGAGCCATTCTGACCATGGTATCGTATACAGCTGAATCACCATGAGGGTGATACTTACCAATAACTTCTCCCACAATACGTGCTGATTTTTTATAGGCTTTATCTGCTGTCATTCCAAGATCATTCATTGCGTACAAAATTCGACGGTGAACAGGTTTCAAGCCATCTCGAACATCTGGTAACGCCCTTGAGACGATAACGCTCATTGCATAATCTAAAAATGATGTTTTCATTTCCTGACTTATATTAATCTCTTTCACTCTTGGGTTTGGCGTATCTGACATAAAGTGAACCTCCTTCTAGTAAAGCTTTAGATCATATGAATCCAATATTTAAAGACAGGATAGACCTGCCATCTACCCTGTTAGCCTTTAAATATCTAGGTTTTTCACATAAATAGCATTTTCCTCTATAAAATTACGACGCGGCTCTACTTTATCACCCATCAATATCTCAAACGTTTCATCCGCTTCAATTGCATCTTCTAAACTAACTTGAAGCAACGTTCTAGTTTCAGGATTCATCGTCGTTTCCCATAACTGCTCTGGATTCATTTCCCCTAAACCTTTGTATCGTTGAATTCCTGGCTTAGGCTGCTTTGGAAGAGAAGCGAGTGATTCTTCTAATTGCTTTTCATTATATGCATACTCTACTTTTTTTCCTTGCTGAACCTTATATAGTGGTGGTTGAGCAATATAAATATAGCCAGCTTCTATAATTTGTCTCATATAACGGTAGAAAAATGTCAATAATAAAGTACGAATATGAGATCCATCGACATCGGCATCTGTCATGATCACTATTTTGTGATACCTTGCCTTCGAAATATCGAATTCGTCTCCAATTCCCGTTCCTAAAGCTGTAATAATCGCTCTAACTTCGTTATTAGACAATATTTTGTCTAATCGAGCCTTTTCCACATTTATTATTTTCCCTCTTAAGGGAAGAATTGCCTGGAAATGGCGGTCCCGACCTTGTTTTGCTGACCCTCCGGCTGAATCACCCTCTACCACATATAGTTCACTTACTTTAGGATCACGAGATGAACAATCTGCAAGTTTTCCTGGTAAGCTAGAGATCTCTAATGCGCTCTTTCTTCTAGTAAGCTCTCTTGCCTTTTTCGCAGCCATTCGAGCTCGAGCAGCCATTAATCCTTTATCGACTATTTTTCTTGCAACAACAGGTGTCTCTAATAAAAACTTCTCAAAATGATCGGAGAACAATGAATCCGTAATGGTACGCGCTTCAGAATTTCCTAATTTTGTTTTTGTTTGACCTTCAAATTGGGGATCAGGATGTTTGATAGAAATAATCGCTGTTAACCCCTCACGAACATCTTCCCCTGATAAATTACTATCGTTTTCTTTAAAAATATTATTTTTACGCGCATAATCATTGATTACTCTTGTTAAGGCCGTTTTAAAGCCAGACTCGTGAGTTCCACCTTCATAAGTGTGAATATTATTTGCAAAGGAGTATAAATTACTAGCAAAGCCGTCGTTATATTGAAGTGAAATTTCAACAGCAATCCCTTCACGTTCAGCTTCTATGTAAATAGGCTCCTCGTGAATGACTTCCTTAGTACGATTTAAGTGTTCTACATATGATTTAATACCGCCTTCATAATAAAACTCTTTTTGCTTATTTTCTTCACGTTTATCTTCGATGGAAATTTTAATGCCTCTATTTAAAAAAGCAAGTTCGCGAATACGATTGGCTAGTATATCGTATTCGTAAGTAATCGTTTCAGTAAATATTTCCGGATCTGGTTGAAAGTGAATGATTGTGCCAGTAATATCTGTTTGATCGATTACCTTTAAATCAAAACTTGGTACACCTTTTTCAAACTTTTGATAGTGTACTTTTCCTTCACGGTGAACAAATACTTCAAGTTCTGTCGAGAGCGCGTTCACAACCGAAGCTCCTACACCGTGAAGACCACCTGAAACTTTATATCCACCACCGCCAAATTTTCCACCAGCATGAAGGACTGTCATGATTACTTCAACAGCTGGTCGGCCCATTTTTTCATGAATACCAACTGGAATTCCTCGACCATTATCTTGAACAGTGATGCTATTATCTTTTTCAATCGTAATCTTTATTTCATCACAGAACCCCGCTAATGCTTCATCAATACTATTATCAACAATTTCCCAAACTAGGTGATGAAGACCTTTTCCTGATGTTGAGCCTATATACATACCAGGTCGTTTTCGAACCGCTTCTAATCCTTCTAAAACTTGAATCTGATTTTCATCATACGCCTGCTTATTATCTTGTTTATTTTCCATAGTCAAATGGGTTCACCTACACTTTCTAAACATGACTATTCATTTTATCCTAAAAATTCTCTTTTCTTTATCAATAAAGAAATATGGAGTGTTCATGTATTTTTGAGGTAAAATCCTAAATATTACCTGGTACAGCTCGCTTTTTTAAAGTACCTGAGGCTAAAGGGGAGAGGTAGATCCCATTATAGGTGACGACTAATGATTTATAAGGTCCTTTCCCTAACTCCTGAAGTTGATTTTTTTGTTTCCTTAAAAATAATTGCATTTCTTCAGAAGATTGGACAGTTGCTTTATCAATAACCGCAATAATTTCGTTCGTTCGAACCATCACATCTTCCCCAACGTGTATGTACACGAAAGCACCTCATTTCAATTTAGACATTTTTCCTGTTTCAACAATATACGTAGCCGCTTCTCTTAACGTTTGGTGATCAATTCCTTCTACACTCGTTGTTGTGACAAAGGTTTGAACCTTCCCTTGAATCGTGTTAAGAAGGTGTGATTGTCGATAATCATCTAACTCAGATAGGACATCGTCCAATAAAAGAATCGGATATTCTCCAATTTCTGAATGAATTAGCTCAATTTCAGCTAACTTAACAGATAATGCTGTCGTTCGTTGTTGGCCTTGAGATCCATATGTTTGAACATCACGATCATTCACTAAAAACTGAAGATCATCTCGATGTGGTCCAACTAACGTTACACCACGATCAATTTCTCGTTCACGTAGTTGAGTGAATTTTTGTTCAAATATCTCTATCATTTTCGACCAATCTTGCTCTTCTGATACATCAATTGATGGTTTATATATAATTTTTAATGCCTCTAGCTCTCGAGAGATACCTGAATGTATAGGCTTGGCCCAACCTTCTAACATTCGAATAAATTCGAATCGTCTCCGAACAATTTTTACTGCCATTTGTATATATTGTTCCGTTAGAACATCAAGCATTGTTTGATCGCTTTGTTTTTTTAATTGTAGCTGTTTTAAATACGAGTTTCGCTGCTGTAATATTTTATTATATTGATTACTATCATGAAGATAAACAGGGGAGACTTGTCCAATTTCCATATCAATGAAACGACGTCTTACTTGTGGGCTCCCTTTAACTAAATGAAGATCTTCTGGTGCAAACATCACAACATTCATATTGCCAACATAGTGACTCAGCTTAGGTTGTTCAATATGATTAAACTTCGCTTTTTTCCCTTTTTTTCCTATTGATAATTCTAAAGGAACTGACCCGTTTCGTTTATTAATTCTCCCTTTTATTTTAGCATATTCATCATCCCAGCGGATTAATTCTTTATCTTTTGATGTCCGGTGAGACTTTGCCATCGCTAAAACATATATCGATTCCATAACATTCGTTTTCCCTTGAGCGTTCTCTCCTAAAATGACATTGACCTTATTTTCAAACGATACCTCTAAGGATTCATAGTTTCGATAGTTTTCTAACTGTAGCCCCTCAATATACATGAGTTAACATTCCTTTATTCAAAGTTCCGCTTTAATAACAAAAAGACCGACTTCTTCGATTTCTACTCTATCATTTGGGTAAAGCTTTCTGCCTCTGCGCTGGTCTTCTTCATTGTTTACATAGACCTTGTATTCGCTAAGAAACCATTTTGCCATACCACCAGATTGAATTAAATCTGCCATTTTTAATAATTGACCTAACGTTATATATTCCGTATTAATCTGGATTTCAGTTTCCACGATTGTTCACTACTTTCCGATTTAGTCTCTAATAATTCATTTTACTAAATTTTAGTCCTAGAAACAAAGAAAACTAAAATAAAAAAATCCCATCTAAAAAGATAGGATTTTAAACCGTCTTAATATGTTCTGACAGGAAGAATGAGTTGCAAGATAGAATCATCATGCATTGGTCGAATGACAAACGGTCTCATTGCTCCAGTAAATTGAATATGAATTTCGGAACCTTCAAGTGCTTTTAATGCATCCATCATGTACTTTGCACTAAAAGAAATCTTCAAATCTTCTCCCTCAATATTACCACTTTGAACTTGCTCAATAACATTACCAATTTCAGGAGAATTCGATGAAACTTCTACTATACCACTTTCTAGTGTAGAGAGCTTGACTACATTATTTCTTCCCTCTCTTGCTAATAAAGAAGCACGGTCAATCGATTGTAAAAAGTCTTTTGTTGTAAGCTGCAATTCCGTTTTTGTATCTGTCGGAATTAAGCGTGTCGTATCAGGATAGTTCCCCTCTAATAATCTTGAAAAGAACAACAAGTGTTTTGTTTTAAACAGTATTTGATTTTCAGTAATAACAATATCCACGGCCTCTGAAGAATCATCTAAAATTTTACTTAATTCACTTAAGCTTTTTCCTGGAATAACAACATTGTAGTGGGCAGTAGATTCACTTTCAATAGCTGCTGTTCTCATAGCTAAGCGGTGACTATCTGTTGCAGTACAGATTAACTTCCCATCCTCCACTCGCCAGTTTACACCTGTCAATATCGGGCGTGTTTCTGAGGTGGACACTGCAAAAAATGTTTGCCGTATCATCGTTTTTAATAAATCAGTTGGTATTTTAAAGACATTTTCTTCTTCAATTTGAGGAAGATGAGGATATTCTTCAGGATCTAAGCCATTTAGTTTAAATTCTGCTTTTCCTGAACGAATGACCGTTTGAAAAGAATTTACGACTTCAATTTCAATTGTTTCAGACGGCAATTTCTTTACAATTTCGCTAAAAAATTTAGCTTGAAGTACGACTCCACCTTGTTGGTGAATGTCTACAACACTCTTCCCATCTTCTTCTACTGGAATTAATGATTCAATTGAAATATCAGAATCACTTCCTGTTAAGGTAACGCCCTTTTCCGTTGTAATAATTTTTATTCCCGTTAATATCGGAATAGTTGTTCTTGATGTTACTGCTTTCATGACATCTTGAACGCTTCTGACTAAATAATCACGTTGAATAGCAAATTTCATCAATAATTCCTCCAATTTGTGTACATATTTTTTATTGGAAAGCATATATTAATATGTTTTAAAAAAATAGTAGTAATAATAGTAGGGCGTGTGAATATGTGGATAACTGCTTTTCCAAGCGTAAGCACAGCCTATCCACATGTGGACAGACTGTGCTTAAATAATAAAAAGTTATACACAACATTTCCTGTAAGTGGGGATAGATAATTACCCTTTTAATGTTGTTTGAATTTCTTTAAGTTGTTGCTGAAGTAAAGGATCAGTACTCAATAACTTAGAAATTTTTTCATGAGCGTGAATGACAGTTGTATGGTCACGACCACCGAATTCCTCTCCAATTTTAGGCAATGAAAAATCGGTTAATTCTCTTGATAAATACATAGCAATTTGACGAGGAAAAGCAATCGATTTGGTCCTTTTTTTCGCTTTGAAGTCTTCAAGCCTAACATTAAATTGTTCGCCAACGACTCTTTGGATTTCTGCAATCGTCACAACTTTTGGTTTTGAACTAGGAATAATATCTTTCAGTGCTTCAGCTGCTAGGTCAGCATTAATATCCTTATTAATTAAAGAAGAATAAGCAACCACACGAATAAGCGCGCCTTCTAGTTCACGAATGTTAGAATCAATTTGGTTGGCAATATATAACATGGCTTCATTAGGAATATCTAGTCGTTCAGCTTTCGCTTTTTTACGTAAAATAGCAATCCTAGTTTCTAAATCAGGTGGCGTAATGTCTGTAATCAGTCCCCATTCGAAGCGAGATCGTAAACGGTCTTCAAGGGTGGGGATTTCTTTTGGTGGACGATCACTCGAAATGACAATTTGTTTACTTTCTTCGTGAAGTGTATTAAAAGTATGGAAAAACTCTTCTTGAGTTTGTTCTTTTCCTGCTAAAAATTGAATATCATCGATTAAGAGAACATCCACATTTCGATATTTATTACGAAAATCGACAGCTTTATTATCTCGGATTGAGTTAATAAATTCATTGGTGAATTTTTCAGATGATAGGTACACAACTTTAGCAGAAGGATTTTGGTCAAGAACATAATGACCAATAGCGTGCATTAAATGCGTTTTTCCAAGTCCAACGCCCCCATATATAAATAAGGGATTATAAGCTTTAGCTGGTGCTTCAGCTACAGCTAAACTAGCAGCATGAGCAAAACGGTTTCCAGATCCAATGACAAAAGTATCAAAAGTATATTTTGAGTTAAGCATGTTTTGTAAAAGATCTTGCGATTCTCCATTTTTACCTAATTTTTTAGGTGGATTAGGAATGTCAAACTCTTCAGGCTCTTGATTTTGTGGGATAATAAATTTAATCCCTAGCTCTTCCCCAGTAATATCATAAATAACACTAGCGATTAGTTGTGAATACCGTCCTTCCAACCAATCTCTAGCAAATTCGTTAGGAGCGGTAATAATTAAAGTATCTCCTTGTAAAGTATGTGCTTTAGTTGACTTTAACCATGTATCATAGCTAGGTTTACTTATTTTTTTTTCAATTTCTAATAATGCTTTATCCCATAGGCCCGCAATATTCTCCAATACGCTCCCTCCTTCGCTTCAGTATTGTTATCTATATTCATAACGAGATGTGTCAAAATAAATTCGTTCATCAAATAGTATTTTCTCCTTAGAAATCTAAGACAATTGAAAGAGGAATGATCTTAAACATAACAAAACAGGATCTTTGACGAGCTTTGTCAAATATCCAAACATGTTGAGTTATTTCATCCGTCAGATTCTTTTTTGTATATTTCTTGTATGTTTTTTCATACTAAATAGTAATGGTTTTATAAAATCCAAAAGACTGAATGTGTAAAACCATATAATAAGGAAAGTAGTGGTTTTTCGACACTATCCACGAGCTGTGGACAAGGTTCTACACGGCTTGTGTTTTTATTATCCACACACTATCCACATTTTGTGGATAAAGTTAAATAGATAATAGGATATTCAGAGTGAAAACACAATAATCATATCAGAATAAGCCTTTTGTTGCAATGGCTTTTCTTTTTTATCCACATATAAGTGTTGTGTGAATAAATACTTTTCCACAGCGTGTTAGGTTGTGAAAAAGATGTCAATATGTGCTGTGGATAGTGAAGGGAGAGGTTTTTATTTATCCACAAGCACTTATCGTGTAGGGAGTGAACGAAAACAATGGAAGGTGGTATTGACATTTTAAGGCCATCGTCTATATAATTAGAAAGACTGTCTAACAATATTTTTATTTTTACATCCTCAGGGAGGTGTTATACATGAAAAGAACGTTTCAACCAAATAGACGTAAAAGAAGTAAGGTTCACGGTTTCCGTGCACGCATGAGCTCAAAAAACGGACGTAGAGTAATAGCTGCTCGTCGTCGTAAAGGAAGAAAAGTATTAACTGCGTAGGCCACTGATTTATCTCAGTGGTCTTTTTTCTAGTAGTAAGTAAGAACAAAGATTACTGAGATTCTTATTGTAAATAATTGTTTCATTCCTTATTGAAGTATGAGGAAGAAATGGCTTGTGCATTAAGATATAAAACGCAAACTACAGGTGGGTTTAATAAATGAAAAAAGAATATAGGTTAAAAAAGAATAGGGAGTTCCAAGAGGTTTTTAATAAAGGAACGTCATTTGCTAACCGCCAATACGTTGTGTATGTGTTACCAAAGAAGGAGCAAGATGTTTTTCGAGTGGGGCTTTCAGTTAGCAAGAAAATTGGAAAGGCAGTCACTAGGAATCAAATCAAACGTTATATCAGGCAAGTCTTTTTAGAATTGAAGGATGAGGTAGAAAAGGGAAATGATTATATTATTATCGCCAGAAAACCGGCGGCCGATATGAATTTTCATGAGACGAAAAAAAGTCTCATTCATGTATTATCCAGATCAAAAGTATTGAAAAGAAAAAAGAATGCCAATACTGAAAAGTAATATTGAGTAACAATCAGTTTTTTCTATTTAAAAGTGATACAATACAGTTGATACGCGTTTTTATAAAAATAAAACGCATTATACAATATGTAAATTGGAAGAGTAGGGAGGAAATTCAAGGTGTCTAAGAAATTATTAACCTTGATCGCACTAATTGGTGTTATGACGCTGTTAGCTGGTTGTACCGAATATAATCAGCCGATTACACCTGAGAGTAAAGGGATTTGGAATGAGTTTTTTGTATATCCACTTTCTTGGCTTATAACGACTTTTGCTGACATTTTTAGCGGAAGTTATGGTTGGGCAATTGTAGTGGTAACGATTATTATTCGTTTAGTGATTTTGCCACTTATGATTAAGCAAACGAAAAACGCGAAAGCGATGCAGGCTTTAAACCCTGAAATGCAAAAGCTTAGAGAGAAATTCAGTTCAAAAGATGCACAAACTCAGCAAAAATTGCAGCAGGAAACGATGGCTTTATTCCAAAAGCATGGTGTAAACCCACTTGCTGGTTGTTTACCGCTAATTGTGCAAATGCCAATTTTAATTGCTTTTTATCATGCCATTGTTCGTACAGAAATGATTTCTGAAGATACCTTTTTATGGTTTGACTTAGGACAACCGGATCCGATTTATGTCTTACCGCTAATTGCTGGTTTGACAACATTTATTCAACAAAAAATGATGAGTGCTGGAACGGCCAATCAGAATCCACAAATGGCTATGTTAATTTGGATTATGCCGATTATGATCATTATTTTCGCCATTAATTTCCCAGCAGCGTTATCTCTTTATTGGGTAGTTGGTAATATTTTCATGATTGTTTCTACTTATTTTATTAAAGGTCCTGAATTACGCAAGGGAGCTGAAGCAACTTCACCGGGAGGTTCGAAAAAGTGAAACAAGTAACGGCTACTGGACAGTCTGTTCGTGAGGCAGTCGAGTCAGCTTTAGCCCAGTTACACATCACAGAAGAACAAGCAGATATATCGATACTCGATAAAGGGAAAAAAGCGATACTCGGCTTATTTGGTGGAAAACCAGCTACAGTTTTAGTGAAGAAGAAGCAAAATGTAAAAGAAGAAGTAGTAAATTATTTACAAAATATTGCAAAAGAAATGGGCATTTTCCCTAAGATAAATGTAAAACAAGAAGGGAAAACATACTATTTTCAATTATTTGATGAAAAGATTGCGTTAATTATTGGGAAGAGAGGGCAAACATTAAATGCCCTTCAATATTTAGCCCAATTAGTAGCGAATCAAGCAAGTGAACAATATGTAACGGTTATTATTGACGCAGAAAATTATCGAGAAAAGCGAAAAGAAACACTTGTTCAACTTGCTCATCGATTAGCACAAAAAGTACATATGACCAAGAGATCTGTAAAACTAGAACCAATGCCGTCATATGAAAGAAAGATTATTCATTCTTCTTTGTTGGATAATCCTAATGTAAAAACAATTTCTGAAGGAAATGAACCTCATCGATACGTGGTTATTAAGCCGGAGAAATAATGAGAAGCCTTTAAGTTCTTAACTTAAAGGCTTTTTTTAATCCTATTTAATTAGCAATTGAAAAGTGGAGTGAAGGTGAATAGGCAATAAATTGTAAACGTCTTGCCTGCTTAATTAAGGGAAACTTTATAATGAATAAAATAGCCCACTCGGCAGTTTTATTGTTATTCACATGTGGATAAGTTAAAATATAGGGAGCGAAAAAGGTCTTGTGGATAAAGGTTACCTATACGCATCAATTATAGTGTGGTATTCTAATCTTTTGATCAAAATATCATACGAATTTTACTATAGATATATACAGATGAAAGAGGTGATTTGAATGGAATTTGATACAATCGCAGCAATATCTACTCCGATGGGAGAAGGAGCCATTGCGATAGTACGCTTAAGTGGTGAAGAAGCATTTGAGATTGCGGATAAAATTTTTAAAAAACCAAACGGTGATAAATTAACTTCACTTCCTTCCCACACCATTCATTATGGCCATATAGTAGATCCAACAGAAAATAAAATTATAGAAGAAGTTATGGTTTCCATTATGAGGGGTCCTAAGACTTTTACGCGAGAGGATGTAGTGGAAATTAATTGCCACGGGGGAATGGTTTCCGTCAATCGTGTATTACAAGTGATTCTGACAAATGGAGCTAGACTAGCTGAGCCAGGTGAGTTTACAAAAAGGGCCTTTCTGAATGGTCGAATTGATTTATCGCAAGCGGAAGCTGTTATGGATCTAATCCGAGCAAAAACTGACCGAGCAATGAATGTAGCCATTAATCAAATGGAAGGTAGACTTTCCCGATTAATTCAAAAGCTTCGTCAAGATATATTAGAGACTCTTGCTCATGTTGAAGTCAATATCGATTATCCTGAGTACGATGATGTTGAGGAAATGACTCACACCATTCTACTTCAAAAATCTCGATTGGTTAAAGAGGAAATCGAAAGACTCCTTCGCACATCTGAGCAAGGTAAAATATTAAGGGAAGGTCTTTCAACAGTCATTATTGGACGACCAAATGTAGGAAAATCTTCCTTGTTAAATAGTCTCGTACAAGAAAATAAAGCCATTGTTACAGATATTCCTGGGACAACACGAGATGTGATTGAGGAATATGTGAATGTTAGAGGAGTACCACTTCGGCTTGTCGATACAGCAGGTATTCGGGAAACAGAGGATATTGTTGAAAAAATTGGTGTTGAACGATCTCGCCAAGTGTTAAAGGAAGCTGATTTGATTCTTCTCGTATTGAATTATGCCGATGAGCTTACAGAAGAGGATGAAAATCTATTCAAAGCAGTGGAAGGCATGGATGTAATCGTTATAATCAATAAAACGGATTTACCGCAGAAAATTAATCTGGATAAAGTAGAAAAGCTTGCTAGTCAGCATAAGCTTGTCACCACTTCTTTATTACAGGATAAAGGCGTAGATGAGCTTGAAGAAAGTATCGCTTCTTTATTCTTTAAAGGTAAACTCGATGCAAGTGATATTACGTATGTATCAAACAGCCGTCATATTTCTTTGCTTCATCAAGCAAAGAAATCAATAGAAGACGCTATAAACAATGTTGAGATGGGAATCCCTATTGACATTGCTCAAATAGACTTAACAAGAACATGGGAATTATTAGGTGAAATTATTGGGGAAAGCGTTCATGAAAGTCTAATTGATCAACTGTTTTCCCAGTTTTGTCTAGGGAAATAATGATGAAATGTCATCAGCTAGAAATTCGCAGAATAATGTCGATTTAATAGGGTAGATGACATTACCCCTTTCCATGTATGAAATCAATATAAAATGTGAAGTAATAGGAGGATACAAAATGCAGCAGTATGAAGCGGGTAGCTTTGATGTCATTGTTGTAGGAGCTGGACATGCTGGAGTAGAAGCAGGACTGGCATCTGCAAGGGTCGGAGCCAAAACGCTTATGATTACGATTAATTTAGATATGGTTGCCTTTATGCCTTGTAATCCGTCTGTCGGAGGCCCAGCAAAGGGGATTGTCGTACGAGAAATAGATGCATTAGGTGGAGAAATGGGTCGTAATATCGATAAGACCTATATCCAAATGCGTATGTTAAACACCGGAAAGGGTCCTGCAGTTCGAGCTTTACGTGCTCAAGCAGATAAATTCGCTTATCAACATGAAATGAAAAAAACACTTGAGGAAGAAGAAAACCTTACACTCCTGCAGGGGATGGTTGAACATTTAATTGTAGAAGATGGAAAATGTACAGGAGTTGTTACTCAAACAGGTGCTATTTACCGAGCTTCATCTGTAGTTATTACAACTGGAACGTTTTTGAGAGGAGAAATTATTTTAGGGGAACTGAAATATTCAAGTGGCCCGAATAATCAACAACCGTCCATTCATCTATCAGAACATCTAGAGGAGTTAGGGTTTGATTTAGTTCGCTTTAAAACAGGCACGCCACCACGTGTGAATAGTGCATCAATTGATTACACTAAAACAGAAATTCAACCAGGTGATGTTGTTCCAAGAGCCTTTAGTTTTGAAACAACAAAATACATTACAGATCAGCTCCCGTGCTGGTTAACCTATACAAATGAACGGACACATCAGTTGATTGATGATAATTTACATCGTTCACCAATGTATTCTGGAATGATTAAAGGGACAGGACCTCGTTATTGTCCTTCCATTGAAGATAAAGTGGTTCGCTTTAACGATAAGCCTCGTCACCAAATTTTCTTAGAGCCAGAAGGGAAAAATACGCAGGAAGTGTATGTTCAAGGCCTTTCCACTAGCCTACCAGAAGATGTACAACAAAGAATATTAAAAACGATTCCAGGTTTGGAAAATGTGCAAATGATGCGAGCAGGGTACGCAATTGAATATGATGCTATCGTCCCAACTCAATTATGGCCAACACTCGAAACAAAAAAAGTCGCAGGTTTGTATACGGCAGGTCAAATTAATGGAACTTCCGGCTATGAAGAAGCGGCAGGACAAGGAATCATTGCTGGAATAAATGCAGGTAGAAGGTCTTTAGGAAAAGAAGAACTTATTTTAAGTCGTTCCGATGCCTATATAGGTGTGTTAATCGATGACTTAGTGACAAAAGGGACGAATGAACCATATCGTTTATTAACCTCTCGTGCAGAATACAGACTATTGCTTCGCCATGATAATGCTGATTTACGGTTAACAGAAATCGGATATAATATGGGGCTAATTACTGAAGAACGATATCGTGGTTTCCTTGAGAAGAAAGTACAAATTGAGGAAGAGAAGAAACGTTTACGCTCCATTATTATTAAACCAAATCAACAAACACAAAAGCTTATTCAGGAAGCAGGAGGTAGTGAACTAAAGGACGGGATTAGAGCGGCTGATCTATTAAAGCGTCCTGAGATGTCCTATGACCATATTCACCAGTTAGTCCCTTCGGAAATAGTGCTTCAAGAAGACGTAACAGAACAGGTTGAGATCCAAATTAAGTATGAAGGCTATATTGAAAAATCTTTACAACAAGTAGATCGAATGAAGAAGATGGAATCGAAGAAGATTCCTGAAAATATCGATTACCATGACATAAATGGGTTAGCTTCTGAAGCTAGGCAGAAGTTAATAGAGGTTCGACCATTGTCGATTGCCCAAGCTTCACGAATTTCAGGTGTCAATCCAGCCGATGTCTCGATTTTACTTGTTTATATAGAACAAGGGAAAATTGCTCGTATATAAATAAGCTGGAAGGACTGAAATGATGAACGTAAATCAATTTCAGGAAAGTCTTAGTGAGAAAGGGATCTCCCTTTCTGCTAAGCAGCTTTCCAAATTCGATAAGTATTTTGAACTACTAGTAGAATGGAATAATAAAATAAATTTAACGGCTATTACAGAAGAAAAGGAAGTCTACTTAAAACATTTCTTTGATTCCATCACCGCTTCTTTTTATGTGGATGTAAAAGATGAATTACATATTTGCGATGTCGGTGCAGGAGCAGGATTTCCAAGTATCCCATTGAAAATTTGTTTTCCACAATTACATATTTCTATTGTCGATTCCTTAAATAAACGAATAACGTTCTTAGAGCATTTAGCATCAGAGCTACAGTTAGAGAATGTTAGCTTTTATCATGATCGAGCAGAGTTATTTGGGAAAAAGCCTGAGCATAGAGAGAAATACGATCTTGTTACGGCGCGTGCCGTTGCCAGAATGTCTGTGTTAAGTGAGCTTTGCTTACCACTTGTTAAAGTTGGTGGAACCTTTGTTGCAATGAAGGGTGCTGCAGCCCAGGATGAGCTTCAAAATGGAAAGAAGGCCATTTTCTTGTTGGGGGGAAAAGTAAGGGGAATACATTCTTTTAATCTGCCTGAAGAAAATAGCGAAAGAAATATTGTTGTAGTGACGAAAGAGAGCTCAACCCCAAAGAAGTATCCACGAAAGCCTGGTACACCAAATAAGTCACCATTAGAATAATGTTTCATGTGGAACGTTTAGATTGGATAAGGTAAAATTCAATTATAAAAGAAGGAACTTTTTATTAGATAGAGAATATTTAACAAGGGAGTTTCCTAAAGGTGGTGTAGGAAGATGAAGCATCCTTTCTCTCGTTTATTTGGGTTAGGAGAAAAGGAACAAGAACTTTCAACAGAGCTGGAAAATGAAATTGATGTTGAGAAGGAAGAAGTCAAGAAAATACCTATCTCACAAATTGTCCCCAATCGATTTCAACCTAGAACTGTTTTTGATGACCATAAAATTGAAGAACTAGCTAGAACAATACATACTCATGGTATAATTCAACCCATTGTGGTTCGAGAATACGAAAAAGATCAATTTGAGCTCATTGCTGGTGAACGGCGATGGAGAGCAGTGCAATCATTAAATTGGGATAGTATTCCTGCTATCATAAAAAATTTAAATGATACAGAAACGGCTTCGGTAGCACTTATTGAAAATCTTCAACGGGAAGAGCTTTCACCTATTGAGGAAGCTATTGCGTATGGAAAATTATTAGAATTGCATAATTTAACACAAGAAGCTCTTGCCCAGCGTCTTGGAAAAGGACAATCTACTGTAGCGAACAAACTGAGATTATTAAAGCTACCAGGAGAAATTCAAGAAGCCTTATTGCAAAAGCAAATTACAGAACGACATGCAAGAGCGTTAATTCCTTTAAAAACTCCTGATAAACAATTGGTCCTTTTACAGGAAATTATCGAAAAAGGATTAAATGTAAAGCAAACGGAGGAGCGAGTAGGACGGATTTTAGAAGGGTCCGGTAAGAAACAAAAGCCACGTCGTAAGGCGTTTAGTAAAGACATGCGCATTGCAGTAAATACAATCAGACAGTCCTTGACGATGGTTTCTGATAGTGGAATTAATTTAAATTCTGAAGAAGAAGAATTTGACGAGTTCTATCAAATTACAATAAAAATTCCGAAGAAAAAAACGTGATGTCCGTATAGTTTGTGAGAAGCTTAATCCTTTAGGCTTCTCACTTTTTTCGATTAAGCATATGTACAAATCGTAGTGAAAAGACATCGTTCATATAAAAGTAAATTGGAAAATGTATTTTTTTTGGATTGTACGTTTATCAGGCGTTAAATTTTGATAAAATAGATTACATGATTCTTAATTAACTAGGAAACAAAAGGTAGGTGAACGCCTTGGGCAGAATAATGACCATTGCCAACCAAAAAGGTGGTGTAGGAAAAACAACGACCTCTGTAAATTTAGGGGCATGTTTAGCTTACATCGGAAAAAAAGTTTTACTTGTTGATATTGACCCACAAGGAAACGCCACGAGTGGAGTTGGTATTGAAAAAGGTGACGTCCAAAATTGTATTTACGATGTACTAGTTGATGATGCGAATGTTGTAGATATTATTATGCCAACATCAGTGGAAAACTTAGATACAATCCCGGCTACAATCTCGCTCGCTGGTGCAGAAATAGAGCTAGTTCCTACAATTTCCCGGGAAGTACGTTTAAAAAGGGCACTTGAGCCAGTAAAAGATCAATATGATTATATAATTATTGATTGTCCCCCATCTCTTGGACTTTTGACAATTAATGCTCTTACGGCTTCTGATGTTGTCCTTATTCCGGTTCAGTGTGAATACTATGCGCTTGAAGGATTAAGTCAATTATTAAGTACTGTACGCCTTGTTCAAAAACATTTAAATAAAGACTTAATGATTGATGGTGTGTTATTAACAATGCTTGACGCAAGAACTAACTTAGGTATTCAAGTAATTGAGGAAGTAAAGAAATATTTTCAAGATAAAGTGTTCCGAACAATTATTCCAAGAAATGTACGCTTAAGTGAAGCACCAAGCCATGGAGAGCCGATTATCATTTATGATGCAAAATCTAGAGGAGCCGAAGTATACTTAGAATTGGCAAAGGAAGTGGTTAATAGTGGCTAAAGGACTAGGAAAAGGGATTGATGCACTTTTTTCGCATGTTGTTAACGATACAGAGGAAACGATTCAGGAAGTCAAACTGAACGAACTCCGCCCTAATCCGTATCAACCAAGAAAAATCTTTCAACCAGAAGCCATTGAAGAGTTAAAGCAGTCGATTATTGAGCATGGTATCTTACAACCAATTATTGTACGAAAAAGCATTAAAGGCTATGAAATTGTTGTAGGTGAGCGACGTTATCGAGCAGCTCAAGCAGCCAATTTTGAAACAGTACCTGCAGTCATAAGGGAATTGTCTGACCAGCAAATGATGGAGTTAGCCATTCTAGAAAATCTTCAGCGTGAAGATTTAACCCCTATTGAAGAAGGGTTAGCGTACCAACAATTAATTGACAAACTCAACATTACTCAAGAAGAGTTAGCAAAACGGTTAGGGAAAAGTCGTCCCCATATTACCAATCATATTCGTCTACTCTCCCTCCCATCTCCTATTCAACAATATATATCAGATGGAATCATTACAATGGGACATGGACGAGCTCTACTAGGATTAAGAAAGAAAGAAAAGATTAAAAGTGTCGTTGAAAAAGTTGTTCAAGGAAATATGAATGTTCGTCAGCTTGAAAAATTAATTCAAGAGCTAAACAAGGATGTTTCACGTGAAACAAAGAAGAACGTCCCGAAAAAAGATATTTTTATCGCAGAGAAAGAGAGCTATTTACGTGAACGCTTTGGCACGACTGTCAGCATAAAACAATCTAAGAAAAAAGGTAAAATTGAAATAGAGTTTTTATCTAAAGATGATCTCGAACGTATCTTATCGCTTCTTCAATCAAATGAGGAAGAGTAATATACCATCTGATAGATGGTGTATTTTTTTTACTGTTATTTTTCAACAGAGATTTTAGGAGAAAGAGGATGTATGCATGGTTTTATTAGGTTCGATTGTTAATGCGGTTGCCATAATTTTAGCTGCTATGTTAGGGAAACGTCTACAGCGAATTCCTGAAAGAATAAAGACCACTGTAATGCAGGCAATAAGCTTAGCTATTATTGTGTTAGGTTTACAAATGGGGTTGGAAAGCGAGAAGTATTTAATTGTTATTAGTAGTATTGTGATAGGAGCTATTATAGGAGAATATTTCTCCCTAGAAGATAAGCTTAATTCAGTTGGTAAATATTTAGAAATGCGTGTTGGTAGTAATTCAGAAGCTTCTCTATCACAAGGATTTGTTACTGCAACACTTATATTTGTAATTGGAGCTATGGCAGTATTAGGGGCACTTGATAGTGGATTACGAGGAGATCATGAAATTCTATATACAAAATCTATTATCGATGGATTCACAGCGTTAATCTTAACCACAACTTTGGGCATTGGCGTTATGTATTCTGCCATACCCGTTTTATTGTATCAAGGCAGTATTGCTCTATTTGCTTCACAAATTCATGCGTTTGTGCCAAGTGAAATACTTAATCTATTTATTTCAGAAATGACATCCACTGGCGGAGTGATGATTTTGGCTATTGGGTTGAATATGTTAGGAATAACAAAAATTCGTGTTGCCAATTTACTTCCTAGTATACTTGTTGTTGCGGTAATGGTGGCAAGTTCATTTTTTATCCCTATGTAAAAAAGCACGGGGATATCTCGTGCTTTTTAAGGTGTTTTCTCTTCATGCTCATTTTCTATATATAGCTTAGTCCAAGTTTGTTTAATCGGAAAGGAAAGGCTTGCTTTCGCAATGCCATCTGCAATAATTTTAGCCATATTTAAGACTAAATGTAAGCGGGTGTTTTGTAGGACAAAATATTCCATGAAGCCACTCACATTGACAATACCCGTAATATGCATATCTCCTACTTCAGGTAATTCTTTATTGACACCGGCACCAGGCTTAATGGGTCCTTTTCCTATTTGAATGGAACCAACAC
Organism: Bacillus spongiae; assembly: GCF_037120725.1. Lineage (NCBI taxonomy): Bacteria > Bacillati > Bacillota > Bacilli > Caryophanales > Bacillaceae > Bacillus > Bacillus spongiae. The sequence continues at coordinate 151,371 of NZ_JBBAXC010000012.1, read as the reverse complement.
TTTTGATTCTTCCTAAACATGCATCAATTCCGATAATATAAGGATTTACATGTTTATCAGTAATTTCCTTTAATTTTGTAGTTAAATTTACAGCATGAATAGGGTCTTCTAACGTTCCATAAATATGAAAGTTTGATATATGCTTTTCCTCTAACAACGATCCGACAAGCGGGCCCAGAGCATCACCTGTTGAACGATCTGTTCCAATACAAACGAATACAATCGGACGATGATAAAAGGTAGGAAAAATAGAGAGTAAATGCGTAGATATGTGAAGAGCCGCATTGTCAGCATCATGTAATATTTTTACTGGCTCTTTTGGTTTTTTAACGATCTTTTTTTTGAAATTCATTCTTTTCACTCCTTCTAATAAAAAGATGAAAATTTCATTCTTAGTAATTGGAGCTTTATAAAATGTTAGACGGTCATTTTCATAGTATCAGTATACGGAAAAATTGATCATTCTATACATGAAGTTTAGTAAATACAGGAAGGAATCTATCTAATAGGTTATCCGATTGCAGATAGCCCTCCCTCTTGCTATTCGTAAGATAAAATTCATATATATTTAGATGAATGTAAAATATGTAAAAGCTTAAAAGAAATTTCCATAAATAAATGGTTAATAAAGATTTATGTGAGAACATGTTGTATGATATTTAGGAAATGATTGTAATCCTTCAAAGAATAGATTTGAAGGAGAGCATCAATTAATAAGCAAAAAAATGAAGGAGGTTTCCCTATGGAACAAAAAGAATTCCAACTTCATGATGTCGTCGAAATGAAAAAATCACATCCTTGTGGAGCAAATGCCTGGAAAATCATTCGAATGGGAATGGATATTCGAATTAAATGTGAAGGCTGTGGCCATAGTGTCTTAATCCCAAGAAGAGACTTTTCGAAAAAAATGAAAAAAGTATTAAAAAAACATGAAGAATAAGCAAGTAAGAAGAGACATCGGTAGAACGATGTCTTCTCTATTGTTCTTTATAGGTTAACTAATAGTTCTATATATATAACAGATGTTCCTTCTTTAATACTTGTCTTTTCTATTTATTCTCTCTATAATTGTGAAAGGTAAAAAGCGAAAATGAACGAGATATTATTAGAGGAGTGACCAAGATGGCTTTAACAGCAGGTATCGTCGGTTTGCCGAATGTTGGTAAATCTACACTTTTTAATGCAATCACAAAAGCTGGTGCAGAATCTGCCAATTATCCATTCTGTACAATTGACCCAAATGTTGGAATTGTAGAAGTTCCAGACCATCGTTTAGATACATTAACAGAATTAATAGACCCTAAAAAGACGGTCCCGACCACATTTGAATTTACAGATATAGCTGGAATTGTAAAGGGAGCAAGTAAAGGAGAAGGATTAGGAAATAAATTCTTATCTCATATTCGTCAAGTGGATGCAATCTGTCAGGTCGTACGGTGTTTTGCTGATGACAATATTACTCATGTTTCAGGAAAAGTAGACCCGATTGACGATATAGATACAATTAATCTTGAATTAATTTTGGCGGACTTAGAATCTGTTGATAAACGAATAACACGTGTTCAAAAGCTTGCTAAACAGAAAGATAAAGAGGCTGCATTTGAATACGAGATTCTTGAAAAGTTAAAATATGCGTTTGAGAATGAAAAGCCTGCGCGTACTGTGGAATTTACAGAAGAGCAAATGAAGGTTGTTAAAGGATTGCATCTATTGACAACCAAGCCAGTATTATACGTAGCAAACGTGGGGGAAGACGACATCGCCTCACCTTCTACTAATGAATACGTACAACGAGTACGAGAGTTTGCCAAAGAAGATAACGCTGAAGTGATCGTTGTTTGTGCTAAAATAGAATCCGAAATTGCAGAGCTCGATGATGATGAAAAAGCCATGTTTCTTTCCGAATTAGGGATTGAAGAATCTGGACTTGATCAACTGATTCGTGCGGCATATTCATTATTAGGTCTGGCAACCTATTTTACAGCAGGAGTACAAGAAGTTCGTGCATGGACATTTCGTAAAGGGATGAAGGCACCTCAATGTGCTGGAGTTATTCACACTGATTTTGAGCGAGGTTTTATTCGAGCTGAAACAGTATCCTATGATGATCTTGTTGGCAATGGTTCTATGTCGGCAGCTAAAGAAGCCGGAAAAGTCCGTTTAGAGGGAAAAGAATATGTTGTAAGTGATGGAGATGTGATTCACTTCCGTTTTAATGTATAAAGTTGAAGGTGGTGTATACCACCTTTTTTATGTTGTGGCTACTTAATAAAATTCACTATTGTCGAACAAGTTCTATAAAGGTTTATTGAATAAGAAAAGGGAAGTTTTTTGATTGATCTAGGGCTTGATAATATTGCAATACAGTATCTGGTATGATATAATCTTTTTCTGTGAGTAATAATTATATTGCTCCTTGCCCTATTTAGGGCCGCATAGTCCATAAGGAGGTGACTTAAAGATGAGAAAGTATGAATTAATGTACATTATCCGACCAACAGTTGATGAAGAAGCAAAGAAAGCAGTTGTTGAACGTTTTGCTAACGTATTAACTTCTAATGGTGCGGAAATCATCGAGTCTAAAGATTGGGGTAAACGTCGTTTAGCTTATGAGATTAATGACTTCCGTGATGGTTTTTACCAATTGCTGAACATTAACTCTAACGTAGAAGCGGTTTCTGAATTTGACCGTCTTGCGAAAATTAGCGATGACATTATCCGTCACATCGTTGTTAAAGAAGAAGAATAATTTGACTGATATTTATAATTTATAGATTTAATGTTTCACGTGAAACATTAACGAAAGGGGTTGATTCTGATGATGAACCGAGTCGTTTTAGTAGGACGATTAACGAAAGATCCAGAATTGCGTTATACTCCAAGTGGAGTAGCAGTTGCTACATTTACTCTAGCGGTGAATCGTACGTTTACAAATCAATCAGGTGAGCGTGAAGCTGACTTTATTAACTGTGTTGTATGGCGTAAGCCAGCAGAAAACGTTGCGAACTTCTTGAAAAAAGGTAGCTTAGCTGGAGTGGATGGTCGAGTTCAAACTCGTAATTATGAGGGACAAGATGGGAAACGTGTTTATGTAACGGAGATTGTTGCAGAAAGTGTTCAATTCCTTGAACCGAGAAATTCGGGTGGAAATACTGACCAACGTGGAGGTTACAATAATAATAACCCTTACGGTGGAAGTAGACAGGACAATCCATTTAATCAAAATCAAAATCAGAATCAACAACGCAATCAAAATCAAACTCGTGTAGATGAAGATCCATTTGCAAATGATGGACAACCAATCGATATTTCGGATGACGATCTTCCATTCTAACGATTAATTGATTCTAAAATTTTTTTAAGAGGAGGTTATTCACATGGCAGGAGCTCGCAGAGGCGGACGTAAGCGTCGTAAAGTGTGTTATTTCACAGCGAATGGGATTACACATATCGACTTTAAAGACGTAGATCTTCTAAAAAAATTCATCTCTGAGCGTGGAAAGATTCTTCCACGTCGTGTAACTGGTACTAATGCTAAGTATCAACGCAGACTTACTCGTGCAATTAAGCGCGCACGTACAATGGCATTACTTCCATATGTTACTGGTGAATAAAAAGCTATAGAGACACTCTATATTTATATTGAGTGTCTCTTTTTTATTTTGAATGTTAACGAAACAAGTGTATCCTTTGTATAAATTAAATCAGAAGACAAATTTATTGTTCGTACTTAGTAGTGAATGAGTTGCTCTAAAGGATGGCTCAAACTTCATGGAATAGGAATAAAAAATAATGACACTTTTAAGAGTGTCAATTTTTATGCTATAAATCCAATTGTTTATACATATTAAAGAGAGGTAGGGAGAAAGTTATAGTAACTTTGTAGGATCTCTCTTTTCCTCCGTTTGTACAGATGGTAAGGGTAAGAGTAAAAAATAAATTAGATAGAATAATGGCTGGCGCTAGGGAGCGTACAAAAGTATATACCTGGCATTATATTTCGTGTAATAGTGTCACGAAAAAAATTGAAATGATAAAAATTAATGTGAATATAATAGGTGTTTCGTAAAATGCACTCCCCTCTAGTCTTGAAGAGAAACGTATTCAAGTCTAAAATAATACATAATAAATATGAAAGGGTGTGATGATGTTGTTGAAAACGAAAGGGATTACAGAAGGAGCTATATTATTATCAGTGTTTGCGGTCCTTTTGTTTATCACCTTATTTGTACCGTTACTTGGATTTATTTCAAGTTTATTTTTAATTTTACCTTTTTTATTATATAGTAGTAAGTATCCATTAAATTACAGCTTTGTACTTGTTATTGCCTCTATTGGACTATCCTTATTCATAGGTAGTGTACTATCTTTACCAATCGTTGTTACAACAAGTATTGTAGGAGTACTAATTGGCTACTTTGTTCAGCAAGGTCGACAGAAAGGGACAATCTTACTAGTTGCCAGTGTTGTGACGCTTATCATTACTGTCATAGAGTATATGATTGCAGTTGTTTTTTTAGAGGTGAATATTGTTTCTGAGCTTTTCAAAACGTTAGATGAAGCGGTTGAAATGTCCTACGGTATTGTAGAAAGAATGGGCCAAACACCTGATCCGAAAGCCATTGAAAGTATGGAGTCGATGGTAGACTTGATGAAAGCATTGGTTCCTAGTATTTTTGTAATCATGTCGGTTATGTCGGTTTTAATATGGATGCTCCTCAATTTCCCAATTATGAAACGATTTGGGGTAAATGTACCAAAATTTCAACCATTTCATAAAATGATGCTTCCTAAAAGTATCTTATGGTATTATTTAATCACCTTAGTGATTAGTTTGTTTATTTCAGTTGAACCGGGAAGCTATGGTTATTTTGCATTGGTGAATTTGTCGTTTATCTTTCAATTATTATTAATTTTACAAGGGTTTTCTTTTCTGTTTTACTGGAGTTACTCGCGTGGATGGTCAAAAGCAATACCAGTTTCGCTTACGATTTTCTTCTTAATTTTTTACCCTTTACTTTTTATCATTCGATTATTAGGTATAATTGATTTAGGTTTTAACTTAAGACAGCGCCTTCAACATAAATGATAAACCTTGTTACAAAAGTACAAGTTTTAGGAGCTGAATAAATGGTGTTACACTTAAAGAAGCGAATGATTCGCTATCCAATTTTCGGATTACTCATAATTACTGCCTTTTTATTGATTGTTGTCGCTTTTTATAATTGGTGGTTAGCAGCTGTTGGACTTATCATATATGGTGGGATATTTTTTCTTATTTTATATGTGGAAAAAAGTGATTATGAGGCAACCGAAGACTACATCTCCACCCTCTCCTATCGTGTAAAACGTGTAGGAGAAGAAGCATTAATGGAAATGCCTATTGGGATTATGTTAATCAATGATGAGTATTTTGTTGAGTGGACCAATCCGTTCGTAGCTGCATCCTTTAATGAGGATTCTGTCGTAGGACGCTCTCTCTATGATATAGCAGAGGAACTTGTGCCCTTAATAAAGCAGGAAGTAGATGCGGAAACCATTTCATTAAATGATCGAACGTATAAGGTTATTTTTAAGTTAAGAGAAAAACTACTTTATTTCTTCGATATAACAGAGCAAGCTGAAATTTCAGAGAGATATGAAAATGACCGTACCGTCATATCTATCATCTTTCTGGATAATTATGACGAATTAACGCAAGGAATGGACGACCAAACTCGGAGTAGCATGAACAGTTTAGTCACCTCAATCCTTAATAAATGGGCGAAGGAAACGGGAGTTTTTCTAAAAAGGATTTCTCAAGAAAGATTTATTGGTGTGTTTAATGAGCTCATCTTAAAAGAACTTGAAGAAGAGAAATTTTCTATTTTAGATGAGGTGCGTGAAGAAACGGCGAGGCAACAAGTTCCGTTAACATTAAGTATTGGTATAGGCACATTTGTGTCAACCTTACCTGAGCTTGGAACACTGGCCCAATCTAGCTTAGATCTTGCTCTTGGACGAGGGGGAGATCAAGTAGCCATCAAGCAGCCAAATGGAAAAGTAAAGTTTTATGGTGGGAAAACCAATCCAATGGAAAAAAGAACAAGGGTAAGAGCACGGGTCATCTCTCATGCTTTAAAAGAATTGATTCTTGAAAGTGATAAAGTCATCGTCATGGGACATAAAAACCCTGACATGGACGCGATTGGAGCTTCTATTGGAATTCGTAAGGTAGCCCAGCTTAACGAACGAGAAGGGTATGTAGTCCTTAATTCTGATGATATTGACAATGGAGTAGGAAGACTGATGGATGAAGTAAAAAAGGATCCCGAACTACTTTCGCGCTTTATCACATCAGAAGAAGCGATGGAGATGGCGACAGAAAATACGCTATTAGTTGTTGTTGATACGCATAAGCCTTCTCTTGTCATTGATGAAAAGCTTTTAAACAAAATCGATAAGAAAATGATTATTGATCATCATCGTCGTGGGGAAGATTTTATCCAGAATCCATTGCTTGTATATATGGAACCTTATGCTTCTTCAACGGCGGAACTAGTTACAGAATTACTAGAATATCAACCAAAGCATGAAAAAGTGAATATGTTAGAGGCTACTTCTTTATTAGCGGGCATTATTGTTGATACAAAAAGCTTTACGCTACGTACAGGTTCTAGAACGTTTGACGCTGCTTCTTACTTAAGAGCCCAAGGAGCAGATACAATATTAGTGCAAAAATTTTTAAAAGAAGATGTCGGTACATATATTGCCCGATCAAAGATTATCGAAACGGTTTCCTTTCCTTATGAAGGGATAGCTATTGCAAAAGGGAAGGAAGATGAGGCATATGATCCTGTCCTTATTGCTCAGGCTGCAGACACCTTACTCACAATGGATGAGGTGATAGCATCCTTTGTTATCGGGAATCGAGAGGAAGGAAGACTCGGCATTAGCGCTCGATCTTTAGGGGATATAAATGTTCAAATTATTATGGAAAGCTTGAACGGCGGCGGTCACTTAACGAATGCAGCTACTCAACTTTCCGATACAACCGTTGAGCAGGCTGAGACGCTCCTTCTTCAAGCAATAGATGAGTATTATGAAGGGAGAAATGAAAAATGAGAGTAATTTTCTTAAAAGATGTTAAAGGAAAAGGAAAAAAAGGTGAAATAAAAAATGTTGCAGACGGCTACGCGCATAATTTTTTATTAAAGAAAGGCTTAGCGAAGGAAGCGACAAATTCAGCGGTTAGTCAACTTGAAGGTCAACAGAAGTTAAAGCAGAAGCAAGAAAAAGCAGAACTAGAAGAAGCGAAAAAGCTGAAAGAGACATTGGAAAAAATAACGCTTGAATTAAAGGCGAAATCTGGTGAAGGTGGACGCTTATTCGGCTCCATCACAACGAAGCAAATTGCAGAGAAGTTACATAAAGGCCATAAAATAAAAATTGATAAGCGTAAAATGGAGCTTGATGACGCCATTCGTTCATTAGGCTATACAAATGTTCCTGTTAAACTTCACCATGAGGTCATTGCTACATTGAAAGTACATGTTACGGAAGAAAGTTAAATTTGCCAAAACTATTCATGATCAAATCATGATACAATGAAATAGCTGATAAAAAATGTGGTCTATTGCGATCACATTTTTTTCTATGAATAGTGAATAGATGTCTTCTTCATTTAGAGGGGGTTAGTATGATTGAATGAATTATTTACAGATCGTGTGCCACCGCAAAGTATAGAAGCTGAGCAAGCGGTATTAGGAGCCATTTTTTTAGAGCCTAGTGCCTTAACATTTGCTTCAGAAATGCTGATTCCAGAAGATTTTTATCGTGCTTCTCACCAGAAAATCTTTTCGGTGATGCTACAGCTTAATGATGAAGGAAAAGCGGTAGATTTAATCACCGTAACAGAAGTTTTATCATCCGTAAAAGAGCTTGAAGATGTCGGAGGGGTTAGCTATTTAAGTGAATTAGCTGGCTCAGTCCCAACTGCTGCAAACATTGAGTATTATGCTCATATTGTAGAAGAGAAATCACTTCTTCGCCGTTTAATTCGAACAGCAACTACTATTGCCCAAGACGGATTTGCTCGTGAAGATGAAGTTGAAAGTTTACTAAGTGAAGCAGAAAAAAGCATAATGGAAGTGGCGCAGCGAAAAAATGCAGGTGCCTTTCATGACATAAAAGATGTTCTCGTAAGAACATATGATAATATTGAGACTTTGCATAACCGTGTTGGGGACGTTACGGGAATTCCAACGGGGTTTGTTGAACTTGACCAGATGACAGCTGGTTTCCAACGCAATGATTTGATTATTGTAGCGGCTCGTCCATCCGTAGGTAAAACGGCCTTTGCTTTAAATATCGCCCAAAATGTAGCGACAAAGGCAGACGAAAATGTCGCGATTTTCAGTTTAGAGATGGGAGCGGAACAGCTTGCCATGCGTATGCTATGTGCTGAAGGGAATATTGATGCACAAAGATTACGAACAGGCTCTCTAAATGATGAAGATTGGAGAAAACTAACGATGGCGATGGGGAGTTTATCTAACTCCGGTATTTATATTGATGATACTCCAGGGATCCGTATAAATGAAATCCGTTCCAAATGTCGAAGGTTAGCGCAGGAATCTGGTTTAGGAATGATCCTTATTGACTATTTACAACTTATTCAAGGGTCAGGACGTTCAGGTGAAAACCGTCAACAAGAGGTTTCTGAAATTTCACGTGAGTTAAAATCACTTGCCAGAGAATTAAAAGTACCTGTCATTGCTTTATCTCAATTATCTCGTGGAGTCGAACAGCGTCAAGATAAGCGGCCAATGATGTCGGATATTCGTGAATCGGGTAGTATTGAGCAAGATGCTGATATTGTTGCTTTCTTATATCGTGATGATTACTACGATAAAGAGTCTGAAGCTAAGAATATAATTGAAATTATTATTGCGAAGCAACGTAACGGTCCTGTAGGGACGGTTTCACTTGCCTTTGTAAAAGAATATAATAAGTTTGTCAACTTGGAAAGAAGATTTGATGATATGCAATCACCACCTGGTGCATAAGAAGGAGACTGAATTCAGTCTCTTTTTTTATGCTTCCTTCTTCCATCCGTCGTGCTTCTTGATTGAACTATGTCAAAATAATCTAGGGCCTTTTTTGTTTTTCGATAAGACTTTCGTATTGGGGAGCACTCCAATTGGACAACTTTCCATTCATTCGGAAAAAACAATTTTATTTCCCGAACGAATAATAATTAGATATATATAAATGTTCGTGTTTTTATTGACTTTCGCTCGAATCTCTTGATAAAATAAAAATTGTTTGAAATAAATGGTGAACAGGACCATTCGGAGGTGCTTACAGATGTCATCAGTTGTAGTTGTTGGAACACAATGGGGAGATGAAGGAAAAGGTAAGATCACGGATTTTCTCTCTGAAAACGCGGAAGTTATTGCAAGATATCAAGGCGGAAACAATGCTGGTCATACCATTAAGTTTGACGGAGAAACATATAAACTACATTTAATTCCTTCTGGTATTTTTTATAAAGACAAAATTTCGGTAATAGGAAATGGAATGGTAGTGGATCCTAAAGCACTCGTAAAAGAATTAGCATACTTACATGACCGCGGGGTCTCTACGAATAATTTACGAATTAGTAACCGCGCTCACGTTATTCTTCCTTACCATATTAAATTGGATGAAGTGGAAGAAGAACGAAAGGGCGCTAATAAAATTGGAACAACGAAAAAAGGGATTGGACCTGCTTACATGGATAAAGCCGCACGAGTAGGTATTAGGATTGCAGATCTATTAGACCGTGAAGCATTTCAGGAAAAGCTTGCGCGAAATCTAGAAGAAAAAAACCGTCTATTAGAGCGCTTTTATGAAACGACAGGCTTTACTATTGAAGAAATTTTAGACGAATATTTTGAATATGGACAACAATTTGCTCACCTTGTAACGGACACGTCGGTTGTGTTAAATGATGCATTAGATGATGGACGTCGTGTATTATTTGAAGGTGCCCAAGGCGTCATGTTAGATATTGACCAAGGAACATACCCTTTTGTAACGTCTTCTAACCCTGTAGCGGGAGGAGTAACAATCGGTTCTGGAGTGGGTCCATCTAAAATTAATCATGTAGTAGGTGTTTCAAAGGCCTATACGACTCGCGTTGGAGATGGTCCATTTCCAACGGAATTAAATAATGAGATCGGTGAGAAAATACGTGAGGTGGGTCGTGAATACGGGACAACGACTGGCCGTCCTCGTCGAGTAGGTTGGTTTGATTCAGTGGTCGTTCGTCATGCGCGACGTGTTAGTGGTTTAACAGACCTTTCGTTAAACTCGATTGATGTGTTAACGGGGATTGAGACATTAAAAATTTGTGTAGCTTATCGCTATAATGGTCAAATAATTGAAGAATTCCCTGCGAATTTAAATATTCTTGCTCAATGTGAACCTGTTTACGAAGAGTTACCAGGTTGGACAGAGGATATTACGAATTGTAAAAGTTTAAGTGAACTGCCAGAAAATGCTCGTCATTACCTTGAGCGTGTTTCACAATTAACAAAGATTCCATTGTCCATTTTTTCTGTTGGGCCAGATCGTTCACAAACGAATGTTGTCCGCAGCGTTTGGAGTCAAAATTAAGGAAAAAAGCTAGCGAATATTCGCTAGCTTTTTTCGATAAAACATCTAATAAAGTGACGGTTGACGAATGTCTCTATGCCTTCCGGTGAATTCGTTCAAACGTTTCATCGTTGCAAACAATATAGAGAATATCGTTCGTTGATAGCAACTTATCCTCAGCTCCTGTGAAATCCATTTCATCGTTTACAGCGATAAGGGCGGCTCCCGTATTCATTAGAGAAGTAGCGGCGTCTTTATATGTTTTCCATGAGGATGAAGGCTCTAACTCATGAATATTATTGCCAAATTTCTTGCTTAGCAGTTGTCTGAAAATGAGCGTTGTTCCTGGGTGTAGTGTCGCTTTAGCCATCAATAAGGATATTCCATCATTAGACATAATAAAGTCATCCACTTTAATATGGTTGAATGCATTAATATGCTTCTCTTCATTTATCTCAACGATTGTATGAATATTTACATCGTGTTTAGAAGCAAGCGATTCAACAGCAGAGGCAATGAGAAGCGTCTTTCCATCTGCCAGCAATGGCTGCGTAATAGAATCATCAGCAAATATGGCAACTCGTTTTGAATGGGTAATATTTGCTTTTAATAATGTTTGTTCCTCTGATGGTTCCCCATTAATATAATGAACTTGTTCATGAGTGACAGGTGACTCTCTTAATGTATCAATTAAAACAATTTCTGCCTTTGGTTCATGAGCAAAAATCTCAAAAATAGTTTGTTCCGTTTTCTTTGACCAACCGATATATACATAATGGTTTTTTTCAGTATACAAGACTTTCCCCTCCCTTTTTAAACGGCGAAATGTATAAAGAACATCCACGATTTTTCCAATTAATAAACCCAATATGCCGATACCAAAAATAAATAAGAACATTCCTAATAAACGACCAGCTGTGCTCGTTGGGAAATAATCTCCATAACCAACGGTTGTCAAAGTGGTCATGGTCCACCACAGGCTTTCAAATATTGTAGGAAAGGTATTTGGTTCGAGCCAATGAATAGCTAGCGTTCCGATAATAACTACGATAATAGATAACAATAGTGCAAGAGTTAATTCCACTTTGGCTAATCTTTTCCAAAAACGTAATAAAAAACTCAAAAGATGTTCCTCCTCTCTGTCAGATGATTCTATTTTACCTAATTTTTGAAACCACTTTCCATAAAAATCGTATATAATGCTAAGTGAATGACATTTTACTTAGTATCCATTGGGATTGGAAAGGAGTGTATATGCAGCCTATTTTAGAATACCGGTTGTTAAAAGCGCATGAATCGTTCGAATCGCTATATTACTATAATAGTATTGAATTTGAAGAAATACTAGCACGGAGAGAGTGTGAATTCTTTGTTAAAGATGGGATCACGTATCAACAAACTTCTTCTGCTATAGAAGCGAATGAAACCATTATTTATGTGAAAAAATATGAGCAATCGGAACCTGACAGAATAGAGAATGAGAAAGCTATTTCACTTGAATATCGTGAGTTTAATGCCCGAAAAGATCATCCAATCATAAAAAAAGAACGTCATTCTTTTCATCTAGATGTTCTTCATAAAATTGGGGCTGTGTATCATTATATAGAGGCGGTTGAATGGGAGAGAGATTCAGCAGAGATTGATGAGGATAGGATGACCTATGTGCTTTATTTAACACCAACAGGATTTGAATTAAAGGAGGGTGAAGATGAATAAGACAAAACGAATGATGACAGGAGTAGTAGCTGCGATGACGGTATCATTGTCCGCATGTGGCTCTGACTTACCACCTGAACCTGAAGATACAGATTGTGACGATTGGGACTGGGATGAAGAAACTGGGACCTATTATTGCGATGACTATGATTCTTCTTATTATCGCGGCTATTATTATGCAGGGAAGTTCTTTAAAAGTAAGTCTAGCCTGAAAAGCTCCTCTTCCTATCAATCTTACAGTAAAAGTTACCAATCAGGCATAGGGAGTGGTACAAAGGGTGGAACGGGTGGATAACTTTCAAAAAGAGCGGGACGCTTTTTATAAGACTATTCCACAGTATTGGCCCAATTTATATGATGAAGAATACTCATTATTTGATGTAAAGCTTGATTCGAATGAGAGAATTCAACAAATTCGAACAGCGACGAAAAGAGTCGGCCATATCTTTCGCAAAGTTACCCCTTTACTGCAACAAATGAGCAGTGAATCATTAAGCCAGCTTGGTTTTCCATCAGAAGCGATAGCGTATGTTCGGTTATCAACGAGTCACCTTATTACTCTCATTGGTCGAATGGACTTTGTCGTATCAGGAAAGACCATTAAGCTATTAGAGCTAAACAGTGACACCCCTACCTTTATTAAAGAGACGTTCAATGTAAACAATAAAATTTGCGACTATTTTCACCAACAAACAGCGAATGAAGGATTGGAGGAGCTCCTTAGTAAAGCTTTACGAAAAGGCATACATGAAGCTTGGAATAACAAAGAGAATCGTCCTCCTGTCATTGTATTTACTTCCCATGATGATCATGTTGAAGATTATTACACGACAAAGTATTTACAAGAATTATGTGGCTTGCCATCCTCCTATTTTCCTCTTGCGAAACTAAAGGTTTTGTCTGAAGATATTGTGGAGAACGGTGAAGTGTTGGCGGAAAAAGGACTCTATACTCCAGATGGAGAGAGAATTGATGTCTTATATCGTCCAACGTACCCCATTGAGCATTTAGTAGAGGATCTTTCGACGGAAAGTAATGAAAAAATTGGTGAGACTTTGCTTTGTTTCGTTGAAGAAGGTCATGTGACGATCATGAACCCACCATCCTCCTTTTTACTTCAGTCAAAAGCCGTTCAAGCTGTTATATGGGGACTATTTGAGGAGGACCATCCTTATTTTAATGAAGAAGAAAAAGGATGGATTTCACAATACTTTTTACCCACCTATTTAGAAAGCGATCCTTTTATCGTCAAAAAAGAAAAATTCGTACGAAAGCCTGCCTTTGGCAGGGAAGGGGATACGGTCGTCATCTATAATGAATTTGGTGAAAAAGTATTAGAGGATCAACAGAAAACATATGAAAACTCATTATTTGTGTATCAGCAATTTATGCCGTTGCCGCAGCATAACATTCGTACGGAAAAAGGAATGGTCAATGCTCATATTATGTATGGTAGTTTTTATGTTCATCACACACCAATGGCAATAGGAATTCGTGCTGGTGGACCCATTACAGACAATCGCTCATACTTTTTACCAGTAGCTATTACAAAACGAAAGGGGATGTCATGATGACATATATATCAATCGAGTCATTTTTAAGTTTTTTAGCTCATCTTGGAACAGGATTTGGTCTCATTATCCTAGGTCTTATTGTGTTTTCATTAACGACGAAGTTTTCTGAAAGACAGTTAATTAAAGAAGGAAATATTGCAGTAGCTTTAAAGCTTTGGGGGAAAACAATTGGGCTAGCCATTGTCATTTATACAGTTTGGTCAGGAAGTGTGAGTCTTTTAGATGCTTTTATTTGGGGGCTAATAGGAATTGCTGCTCAAGTGATTGCCTATTTCGTTATTGAATATTTGTTAACACCGAAAACCCACTTAGCTAAAAAAGTGGAAGAAGGAAATATAGCGGTAGGATTTAGTTTATTTGCAGCGGGGATTGTTGTAGGAATAATAGTTGCTGCAAGCTTAACTTATTAAAAATACGACAACAGACCTAGAGAGGTCCGTTGTCGTATTTTTTATTAATTCATTTGTCTAGATAATAGAATAGTTGGTGACCATCCGCTCATTCACAAATGGTGTTTGCGACATGAATTGAAAAGGAAAGAGAAAATACTTTCTCTTTTCGACAATTTTTTTTGAAAAACTATTGCTTCATATAAAAGAACTGTGGTAATATAAAAAACGTCGCTGAGATCATTACTTGATTCGCCGACATCTGTTAGTATGATGAGCCATTAGCTCAGTTGGTAGAGCATCTGACTTTTAATCAGAGGGTCGAAGGTTCGAGTCCTTCATGGCTCACTTTTACGTGGCCCGTTGGTCAAGCGGTTAAGACACCGCCCTTTCACGGCGGTAACACGGGTTCGAATCCCGTACGGGTCATTATAAAAGAAATTTATACTTATGTCCAGTTTTGAACTGGACAACCTTTTGGTCCGGTAGTTCAGTTGGTTAGAATGCCTGCCTGTCACGCAGGAGGTCGCGGGTTCGAGTCCCGTCCGGACCGCCACTTAAGATTAAACCTAAATTTTTCATTACATATTGATTATTATGGCTCGGTAGCTCAGTTGGTAGAGCAATGGACTGAAAATCCATGTGTCGGCGGTTCGATTCCGTCCCGAGCCACTTGTAAAAAGCACTGCGATGATATAACTCTCGTAGTGCTTTTTTATTATCGTTAAGTAACATATTTTGTATTATTCCGTTACAATATGTAAGTTATTATACATTTGTGTTACATATTGATGAGGAAGCTCCTACTTTGGTCATTATTATGTTAAATTAATAAAGCGAAAAATCATAAAGTACTAGAACTTTAGATAGAGAGAATTGTTCTTGTCAGTTTAGGAGGAGCCGTTATGTGGAAGAAAAAGTATTCCACGATGACAACTAAGTTATCCAAACTAAATACAAGTCTTATAAAGAAATCGATTATCACGACCCTAATTGTTTCAACGTTAACTGTTCAGCCTGTTGGAGCCACTGATGAACATGCTTCGTCTATTGACACTATGTATCATATATACTTAAGTGATCAATATTTAGGAGCTGTATCGGATCGAGCTGCTGTCGAGGAAATCATTGAAACTAAGGTTAATCTCGCATCTGAGGAGTATGGGATGGATACAGTGGATGTAGCTGAACCGTTTACATATGTTCCTGAGCAAGTCTTTTCAGAAGAAGTAGATGATGCGTCTGTTTTAGAAAAAGTAGCAAATTCTATTGAAATTCAAGCAGAAGCCGTTGCTCTTGAAGTAAATGGGAAGGCCATTGCCTATGTGAAAAATTCAGAGGCAGCTGAAGAAGTAATGAAATCGATTCAGCTTTTATATGTGTCGGAAGAAGAATTCACGAAGTGGAAGAAGGAAAGTCAAGCTTCCACGCCGTTACCTAGTTTAAAGGATGACGAAGCGAGAATTATTGATATATCCTTTAATAAGGAAGTAGATGTAAAGGAAACTAAAATAGACCCTGTGGAGATCCTTTCTGTCGAAGACGCGATTGCATTCTTAACAAAAGGGACGAGGGAAGAAAAGATATACGAGGTTCAAAAAGGGGATGTGTTGGGTTCTATTGCTGATGAACATGACTTGTCAACCTCTGAACTTTTATCTTTAAACAATGGAATGACTGAAGACGCTGTGCTCCAAATTGGACAAAGTATGAATGTAACAGCGTATGAACCAGTTGTTCATGTAGAGATTACGAAAGAAATGAAGACGAAAGAAATCATTCCGTATACAGAAGAAGTGATTAATGATGACGGTATGTATAAAGGTGATTCTACGTTACAGCAAGAAGGAAAAGATGGCGAACGGTCTGTTACGTATTCGATGACAAGTGTTAATGGTGTAGAGCAGGACAAAACCGTTAAAAAAGAACGTATTTTAACGGAAGCAGTCAATCGGGTCGTTGTAATGGGTACGAAAGAAATTCCATCAAGAGGAACAGGGTCCTTTATTTGGCCGACAAACGGTGGCTATATTTCCAGCCATATGGGGCCTCGTTGGGGCACTGTACACAAAGGGATGGATATTGCTCGACCAAATAATTTAACGATAAAAGCGGTGGATAATGGAATTGTTACTTCCGCAGGATGGGACAATGGTGGTTATGGGAATAAAGTCGTTGTTGACCATCAAAATGGATTTGTGACCGTTTATGCTCACTTAAAGTCCATTCATGTTAAGAAAGGCCAAACGGTTCCTCAAGGAACGTCGCTCGGCTTAATGGGTACGACAGGACAATCAACGGGAGTACACCTTCATATTGAAATATATAAAAATGGTCGTTTAGTTGACCCACATGATTATTTATAATAGATAGGGAAAAATGCCTCTAGCTTTATGCTCGAGGCATTTTCGCACATTTACCGTGAAGAAAGTATCCTATGGGTGTTCAGTTGCGTTCTTTTTTGGAAAAAGATGAAAATGAGCAAGTAACATGATAAATTAATAGAAAGCACATTAATATAAAGAAGCAAATAATGACAAAGGAGTTGGATGGAATGGACAAAAAAATCTTAGTAGTAGACGATGAAAAACCAATCGCTGATATACTCCAATTTAATTTAAAAAAAGAGGGCTTTGAGGTTCATTGTGCTTATGATGGAGACGAAGCTGTTAAAATGGTGGATGAAGTAAAGCCAGATTTAATGTTATTAGATATAATGCTTCCTAACCGAGATGGGATGGAAGTATGCCGTGAAGTAAGAAAAAAATATGAAATGCCCATTATTATGTTAACGGCCAAAGATTCCGAAATAGATAAAGTGTTAGGGTTGGAGCTAGGAGCTGACGATTATGTGACCAAGCCGTTTAGCACAAGGGAGCTAATTGCGCGAGTAAAAGCCAATTTACGTCGCCATCAACGTATTTCAGAGCAACAGAACGAGGAAGAACAAGGGAATGAAATTTCAGTTGGTTCCCTAGTGATCCACCCAGATGCCTACGTTGTCTCAAAACGAGGGGACACGATTGAATTAACTCATCGTGAGTTTGAACTACTTCATTATTTAGCGAAGCATATTGGTCAAGTGATGACTAGGGAGCATTTACTTCAAACTGTATGGGGTTACGACTATTACGGAGATGTTCGGACAGTCGATGTGACCGTTCGTCGCTTGAGGGAAAAGATTGAAGATAATCCTAGTCACCCAATGTGGATTGTGACACGAAGAGGAGTAGGCTATTATTTACGCAACCCAGAACAGGAGTAAAGGGAAATGAAAAGAGTTGGCTTTTTTCGTTCGATTCAGTTTAAATTTGTTTTAATTTATGTATTGTTAATTTTTTTAGCAATGCAAATGATTAGCGCGTACTTTTCGAAAGAGCTTGAAGAGAAATTACTGACCAATTTTACAACATCCATTAAAGATCGTGTCAGTTTTGTAGCGTTCACGATTCAAGAGGCGATGGAAAAAGAAGATGATGAAACGAGTTCGGTCGAGGATGAACTTCAATTTGTATTAGATGATTTTGCTGAAGCGGATGATATAGAAGATATCCGTGTTGTAGATGAAGAAAAAAGAATTCTTGCTTCAAATGAAGATTTTGAAGGAAGAGTAACAGATGCTCAAACAACGAGAACGATGCTCATAAAAAAAGAATTAGATACGATTAAGGTGGATAAAAAGGGAAATCGCCTTCTCGTTTATACGTATCCCATCATTTCTCACCAAGAAGTACTCGGTGTAGTGCATATCAGTGCAAATGTTGAAACGGTTTACAAGCAAATTAATGAAATCAATGAAATCTTAGCAAAAGGAACTGGACTAACCATCGTTGTTACGGCTATTTTATGGGTTTTTCTTTCTCAAACAATAACAAAGCCGATTTCTGATATGAAAAAGCATGCCCAAGCGATGACAAAAGGAAATTTCTCTCGAAAAGTAAAGGTATACGGAAATGATGAAATTGGTGAATTAGCCAAAACCTTTAATAATTTGACTAAGCGCCTGCAAGAAGCGCAGGCGACAACCGAAGGTGAACGTCGGAAGCTTTCATCTGTCCTTTCCTTTATGACAGATGGTGTTATTGCTACAGACCGGAAAGGTAGAGTCATTTTAATTAATGACCCTGCAGCGGAAATGTTAGATGTTTCACGTGAAACGGTCCTGTCTCAGCCTATTGTGACACTATTAGGGTTACAAGAACGGTATACGTTTGAGGAATTATTAAACGAACAAGATTCCGTTAATTTGGACTATAGTACGAAAGAGACTCCTTATACTCTTCGGGCAAATTTTTCCGTTATTCAAAAGGAAACGGGCTTTGTAAACGGACTTATTACAGTTCTTCATGATATTACAGAGCAAGAGAAAATTGATATGGAACGTAGAGAATTTGTTGCAAATGTTTCCCATGAACTACGAACGCCTCTCACGACTATGAGAAGCTACCTAGAAGCGCTAGCAGAGGGTGCCTGGGAGGATAAAGAAATAGCTCCACACTTCCTTGATGTGACTCAAAATGAGACAGAGCGGATGATTCGTCTCGTAAATGATTTATTACAGCTTTCTAAAATGGATAGTAAAGATTATCTTGTAAATCAAGAATGGATAAATTTTATAGACTTTTTTGATCAAATTATTGATCGGTTTGAAATGTCAAAGGTCGAAACGATTACTTTTATTCGAGATTTACCTGAGGATAAGTTATTTGTAGAAATTGACCCAGATAAATTAACACAAGTCATTGATAATATTATTTCAAACGCGTTGAAGTATTCCCCTGAAGGAGGAAAAGTGACGTTTAAAGTAAAAGAAAGTGAAAGCCAACTGATGGTAAGCATATCCGACGAAGGGTTAGGAATACCGAAGGATAAAGTAGAGCAGATTTTTGATCGCTTTTACCGTGTTGATAAAGCACGATCTCGCCAAATGGGGGGAACTGGCTTAGGATTAGCTATCTCAAAAGAGATGATTATAGCGCATGGAGGAAATATTTGGGCGGAAAGTAAAGAAGGAGAAGGAACGACTATTTTCTTTACGCTTCCTTATGTGAATATGCAAGAGGATGAATGGATATGAAATATGAATCGATAAAATCAATTGTACTAACTATCCTTGTTATAAATAGTATGGTGTTAACCTACGGCATTTGGACGTATCAGCCTGACTATAGTCGTACTATAAGTAGTGAAGAGACATTTGAGAGTTCAATTGGAGTTACGAAGGATGTAAATACCCTTATTCAGCCTTTAAAGATTTTATATCATCAGCCCGAATGGACGAAAGGGACTGTAGAAGCTAAGGAAATAAATAGAATAATGAGGGAAATTACTGCTTGGCCATTAAGTTATCTTTACCAAGAGAACAAAGAGGACAAAGAGGACGGCTCTCAGCATGAAAGGATAGAGATTATATTTCCTGATATTGTTCCATCAACGACTTATGGAAATGTGTTAGGATTTCGTGAAGGGATTTCTCCTCCAATATTCAATTTTGACCGCATTGAGGTTGAGCTTGACACCTCTATCCTCTATTTTATTACACCATCAGGAACAAATTATAAAACAGAGGTTGATGGTGATGCAGTGGAAGAATTGAAAGAAATTCTGGATTCTCAAAACGAACAGTATGTACTGTATGAAAAACATACAATAAAAGAATCTGTTATTTATATGCCAACGGACACTACAGATTTAGTGATTGATTATTATACACGTGAAGAAATGGGTCCAGAGGAATTTAAAAATGCGTTATTTACTGACCCGGATATAGTAGACTTAGAAAGAAGCAATAATTTAGACGATTATCATGACTCTACAAGCTTTATGCGATGGCATACTTCCTTTAAATGGATGCGTTTTGTGAATGTACTTGAAAAAAGACGTTGGTTGTCTGATTCTCATCTTAGTAAATTGCTCGAAGGTTCGATATCCTATGTGAATAGACATGAAGGGTGGACAGATGACTATCGCTATTTTCAATGGAATTTTACTAAATCTAAGATTAGTTTTCGTCTTTTCCATAAAGATTATCCAGTATTTACCCAAAAAGAATCGGATGATATAGATTTAGCAGCAATTGAGTTAGCATGGGGAAGTATTGAAAATCTTCGTGAGTATAGCCGTCCATACTTTAAATTAGGAGATCCGCTCGAAGAAAAAGGTGACGTGATAGAGGATGCAATCACTGCATTAGATTCAATAGAAGCTATGCTTGGCGATGATGAACTCTTACAAGATGTGATAATAGGGTATGCCCTTAAAGAATATAATGGTAGGAATTTAATCTTTAATCCTGAATGGTATTATCGGGTCAATAACCGATGGAAGCAGCTAAACGAAGATGAGTTAGGGGGGAAACCAAATCGACTGGAATAAAACGAAGACCATATTTATTGTCGTTTTTGCGATTTTAAATATATTTCTTATAATGATCTTTGTTCAAAAGCCAACAGAATATGAACCTCTTAACAACCCGACTATTACGATAAAAGATATAAAAGATCTTCTTAAAGAGGATAATATTGACCACCCTGATTTTACTAAAGAGGTGCTCAAAGAACCTCACTTGAAGGCAAAAGCAAGGACCTTTACAGATGCTGAAATCAAAAACCTTCCTAAGCAATCAGCTGACTTAACAGATGATAAAAAGATGATCAGTTCTGATTTTGACAAGCCTATCCCTATTCCCTTAACGGCTGATGTAAGTAAAGAAGAGATAGTAAATTTTGTGAATGAAAACGAGTTTAAGATGGATAGCACTTTAGAGAAATACTTCATTGATAGTGATAAATACCAATTTGGTTCCTTTAATGAAAAAAAAGATAATGAGGGTTATGAGGCTTCGTTTTATCAGTTAGTTGACGGGAAGCCAATTTATGATAATAATGCTGGTAAAATTGTTTTTTCGTTAAATAATCAGCTTGAGGTTACTTCCTATGAGCAAACGATGTTAACCTTTGAAACTTTCAAGGAAGAAAAAGAACTTTTATCGGATATTGAGATTATTAAGATATTATATAGTGAGTTAAGTAAGAATAGCTCGCTCGAATGGGAACTAGGCTATTTTTCGAACACGAACGATAGCGATAATCTTGAAGTAGAGCTTGAATCACATGTCCTTACGCCGACTTGGTATGTTAAGGTTAAACAAGAAAATTCAACAGTAAATTATTACTACGTAAATGCTATAGAAGGTCAAATGTTTTCTATGCAGGAATGAATGTGGAGTGATTAGATGAACATGCAATTTAGTGTTCTTGCGAGTGGCAGTACGGGGAATGCCACCTACATTGAGGCGGATGGACAATCCTTTTTAGTGGATGCAGGCTTTAGTGGGAAACAAATGGAGCGTTTATTTCAGCAAGTAGACCGCAAGATAGAAGATTTAACAGGAATTTTTGTTACCCATGAACATAGCGATCATATTAAAGGGATTGGGATTCTCGCCCGTAAATATAAGCTTCCAATCTATGCTAATGAAAAAACATGGAAAGCGATGGACGGACTTATTGGTGAGATTCCCACAGACCAAAAAATGACCTTCTCGATGGAAAGCACCAAGTCGTTTGGGCCTGTTGATATTGAATCCTTTGGTGTCTCTCATGATGCAGCGGAACCGATGTTCTATATCTTTCATCATCACGGAAAGAAGCTTGTATTACTTACAGATACAGGCTATGTCAGTGATCGAATGAAGGGGATTATCGCAAATGCTGACATGTACTTATTCGAAAGCAATCATGATGTCGATATGCTTCGGATGGGAAGATACCCTTGGAGTGTGAAACGCCGTATTCTATCGGATGTCGGTCATGTTTCAAATGAAGATGCAGCCGTTGCCATGAGTGAGGTTGTCGGAGATAAAACGAAAAGAATCTATTTGGCCCACTTAAGCGCTGATAATAATATGAAAGATTTAGCCCGTATGAGCGTGGAACAAACCCTTTTATCAAGAGGTCATGTCGTAGGAGAACAGTTTGAACTTTATGATACAGACCCGAAAACAGCAACAGCCTTAACCGTTGTGTAAAATAGTTTAGTAAGGAAGAGTAAAGAGCGAGCCTCTCTTTACTCTTTTATTATGTGAACAAGATTATCGAAATGCGCTACGAATGGGAGATTGTTTAATTTAGTGAATTTTTTAATGACTTTCTCATGAAATTTTAATGTTGGCTGATTATAATGTGACATAGATACTCAAACTATTAAATAGAAGAACGAAAGGATGAGTGACGTGGGATATTATGATGGAGACGAGTTCAGCCGTGAAAATACAAAGAAAAGCCATAAGGGTGGGTATTTTATTGCAAGCTTAGTCGGATTGATTTTAGGTGCATTTATCGTGGTCGTAGCACTACCGAGGCTAGTCGATACGAACGTATTCTCGTATGGTGATAAAACGGAAGAAAAAGAAACGGTTTCTGAAACGAAAAATTACACAACAGGCGTGTCCGTGGATGTCACATCAGGTGTAACGGAAGCAGTGGAAAAAGCAGGGGATTCAGTCGTAGGAATCTCTAATATTCAAGCGGGCGGCGGCTTTTGGTCAACTGATTCGCAGGAGGCCGGTACAGGCTCTGGTGTCATTTACAAAAAAGACGGAGATGTAGCTTACATTGCCACAAACTATCATGTTATTGAAGGAGCAGATCAGCTTGAAGTCACCCTCGCAGATGGAACAAAGGTTCCAGCAACGGTTCGTGGCGGTGATCAGTGGACGGATTTAGCAGTCCTTGAAATTGAGGCGAAAAGCATTAAAGACGAAGCGGTAGCAGAATTTGGAGACTCCTCTGCATTAAAAGCAGGAGAGCCCGTCATTGCGATCGGAAACCCATTAGGCCTTCAATTTTCAGGCTCTGTCACACAAGGAATTGTATCTGGGGTAGAACGTACCATCCCAGTAGATATTGATCAAAATGGCACCATTGATTGGCATGCGGAAGTATTACAGACAGATGCCGCGATTAACCCAGGTAATAGCGGAGGAGCATTAATTAATATATCCGGTCAATTAGTCGGTATCAACTCCATGAAAATAGCGCAATCAGCCGTTGAAGGAATTGGATTAGCAATCCCAATTAATTATGCCCAACCGATTATTGAAGACTTAGAAAAACACGGAGAGATTCGTAGACCATCAATGGGAGTAAGGCTACAAAATGTCAATGAAGTATCCGCCTATCACCAATCAGAAACGTTGAAATTACCTGAAGACGTGAAGGATGGCGTATTAATTGAAAACGTAGTACCTAACTCACCAGCAGCTCTAGCAGGTTTAAAAGAATTGGATGTCATTGTTGAACTAGACGGTGAGAAAATAACCGATATTATTGAATTAAGACAGTATTTGTACAATGAAAAAAATGTCGGTGACTCAATGGAAGTTAAATTTTACCGAGACGGAAAATTACAAACAATTACCATGAACTTAGCCGATGCATCGACAATCTAATTCCATCATGAAGCAGAAAAGCCAAACCGCTTTTCTGCTTTTCGATTGTTTTCATGATAAGATGACGTTATCAACAAAGGGATTGAAAGGAGAACAAGGATGATTTATTGTTGTAAAGAGCATGTAGAACTGGCCTTAGATGTGGCAGTCGATGAGAACGAAACAGCCCCTAGTTTAGAAGAAATCAATCGCTCCACAAAGATATCCACAAGCTGTGAATATTGTGATCGTCAAGCAGAATATATAGTGGGGAACTAATATTCCCCTACAAGATGTGGATAGAAATTGTGGATATGTGGATAACTATTGTGGATATATTGTTTGTAAAGTGAGGATGACCTGTGAATATATCAATTATAACCGTCGGAAAACTAAAAGAAAAATACTTAAAACAAGGAATAAATGAGTACATAAAAAGACTTTCTGCCTACGCAAAAGTCGAAATCATCGAACTTCCTGATGAAAAAGCACCAGAACAACTAAGCAAAATCGAAATGGACCTCGTCAAAAAGAAAGAAGGTGAACGAATCCTAGCCAAAATAGGTACAGATACCCATGTAATCGCCTTAGCCATCAAAGGAAACATGCAATCCTCCGAATAACTAGCCAAAAACCTAGACAAGCTCGCCACCTACGGAAAAAGCAAAGTCGCATTTGTCATCGGCGGGTCACTTGGTTTAAGTGATGATGTCTTAAAGAGAGCCAACGAACACCTCTCCTTCTCGAAGATGACCTTCCCCCATCAGTTGATGAGATTGGTTTTAGTGGAACAGATCTATCGGGCGTTTCGGATTAATCGGGGGGAACCGTACATCTTTTAAGGGTAGAATATTAAGCGAATCCATAAATTCGCTTAATCCTTTACCATCTTTATTTTCAAGCATCCATGCTTCAACTGGCTAATATACTCTGGTCGAATCGCATCCAACAAATCCAACGATTGTGCCTCTAATGCTTCTAGTGTAAAGTCAAAGTGTAAATTAACTTTTTCAACTTGTCTACTCACTCTCCGAGGAGCTTCTTTGTTTATTTGGATATCCATAATAATTAATCGAAGCAGTGCTTTTTGTTTTTCTGAATCAGCATCTCGTATTACTTTTTCTAAGTCGCTTAGAAGATGAATCAATGCTTGATCGTCAATGGGTGTTATATCATATTCTTCTAATTCTGAATTTAATGATTCAATCTTATTATGAAGTGTGGATTGCTCTTCCATTAGTTCTTTTAATTTCGGCTTAAAGATAGATACAAGGGAAGGGTCATCCATTAGTTGATTAGTAATGTTGCTAATTCTTGTCTCTACCTTATTTAGCTTAGAACACAATATATTTATTTCTTCATTAATAGGTGTCTTTGCTTGGATTCGTTGTTGGTTAATATTTTCAATTATTTGACTTAAAACATATGGTTCAGAAACAATTCGTTTTAATTCATTAAATACATATTCTTCTGCTCTTTCAGCTCGAATGGAGTGTGCACTGCATGCATTACTACCTTTATTATGAAATAGGCCACAAACATAATAGCGATACTTTTTGCCATTAGATCCCTTAGATAAACCTGGAACCATATCATATCCACATTTAGGACATTTTATAAGTCCGCTTAAGATAAATGGAGCATGTGATTGAGCAGGTCTATGAGAACGCTTCTTACGGCTTTTTTGGACACGATCCCATTGCTCTATTGTAATGATTGCCTTATGTTTCCCGTCAGCGAGAATGTAGTCTTCATTTTTACCTTTACGATGTTTTTCTGACCAGTTTTCATACATGTTGAAGAGGATCTTCCCAATGTAAATAGGGTTGTCTAATATCGTTTTTATCGTATTAATTGAAAAGTCACATCCACGCTTTGTTTTATATCCCATAGCATTAATTCGACTGACAATTGCTTTATAGCCTAGTTCTTGTTCTGCATAATCAAAAATTAAGCGTATCACATGAGCTTCTTCTTTATTAACAACCAATTCCTTATTGACACTTTCAAATCCAAATACTCGGCCACCATTAAAGTAACCTTGTTTGGCACGTTGTGTCATCCCCATTTTGCCACGATCTATGATTGAATTCCGCTCAAACTCAGAGAAATTACTCATCATTTGAAAGACTATATTACCTATTGGAGTCGCAAAGTCAAAATTCTCTTTCAAACTAATTAAGCTAACATTTGCCTCTTTACATCTTTCAGCAATTTCCAACGCATCCTTTGATTTTCGAGCGATACGATCAATTTTATAAACAATTATTGTACCAAATTCGTTACTCTGCATGTCTTTTAATAATCTTTTCATTTCTGGACGCCCAGATATGTTTTTTCCACTTGCCCCTTCATCAATATATCTTTTTACAATTTCCATGTTATTTCTTTTTGCATAATCCTCTATCCCTTCAATTTGAGCCTGTATGCTAAATCCCTCACGTGCTTGGTCTTCGGTACTAACACGGGCATAGAAAACAGCTTTTGTCCTATTACTCATTTCTTTTCGCTCCTTCTTCTGAATTTCGTTTAAGGTTTTCTAAAAGCTGTTCAGTATATTTGACAGCTTTTTTGTGCAATTGATTATCCATGACTAATTTGTCTTTAGTGGAGTGCCATGGAAAAGCGTGTAATGAAGTCTTTCCATATTGGACATAGTCCTGAGCTAACTTTATCGAATCTAATTTACTATCTGTGAGTTCAGGATCTATTGAAACATCTAACGTATTGATATGATTAATGATTTGTGAAAGTAAGTAAAATATATGCTGATCGGAATATTTTACTCGACTTTTAAAAGTAAAAGTAATTTGTTCATCCTGATTTGAAGACACTTTACTAACCATTGTTTTGATGGTGTATACATTTTCAAGAAGCGGGTTAATCTCTGAATCATATTGCTCTTCAGTTTGTTCAGTTTCAGATTTCTTATATGTATCTTCATAATAAAGAGGAGGCGTTAATTCAACAGATTCATAAGTACTGTGTTGATAATAGTCATCAAAGAACATATACAAGTCAGCCCCAAAGTCTTTCGAAATTGCATATAAGACTTTTGAAGGAATATCCTTTGTTTTGTCTCTTTCAATAGTTGTTAATGTTGATTGGGAGAATAATTTAATTCGATTGGCCACGCTTTTACCACTAAAAACATTTCCACATTCTTTTTGAAGATGTTCACGGATATATCTAACTCTTTTCCCCATTGATAACTCTGCTAAATCAGATAAATTGGTCTTGTTTAATGTGATTTTCTTCATCGATACACTTCCTTTTAATAGTGATGTATTAACATAACTATACTATTAAATTAAAAATATTAATAGGGGTATTGTAATTTTAAATTATCTCGTGTTATGATTTGAATCAAGAAAGCGATGTGGTTAAACATGGATGAAAAAATTAACGTAAGTGCATATAGAGTTTTAGAACTCGCTAGTGAAGAAAGAGAAGGTATTGCTGATTGGGTAAGTGAAAAAGAAATTAAAGGTAATCAATTCATTCATAGGATAGCTGAGATTATGGGTGAGTATTATGCTAATCAAAATAAATCATAGTATTCCTCTGTAATACTTGCACAACTACCCGGTTAAGGAGACGATTAATAGTGTTTTGAGCGATACTATATTGATTTTCCAGTTAATGAAGGGGGACCAGCACTGGTTGTGTTATGTGATAAAACATTGAGAGAAAAGGTACATGATGCAATGGTGTATAAATACGAACAATACATTCTGTCGATTAACTCCGATAGTAGTTCGAATTCAATACCATACATCTATATGCTAGAAAGAGAGCGAATTGAACGTACGAAAAGAAAATCTACTCCTATAGGCATTTGATTTTGCTGTTTAGTACATTGCACTACATTATGGTGTGATGTACTATTTTTATATGTGTTAACCATTTAAATGCTATTTCCAATGTTACAATTTGGTCATTTTGACTGTATATATAAGAGAAAGTTGTACGTGGATAGTTTTACTTTTTTACTGTTTTAACTAAAATTGACTAATACCAAGGGTTAGCATGAATCATTATGAATTAACTGGTGGTGTAAAGCGAAAAAATATAGAAAAGATCAAAGTTATGCCCATTTACGTAATCATGTTATATTTATATATTTAAGAGGTGATATCATGCAGATACAAATTATAAGTGTCGGTAAAGTAAAAGAAAAATATATCAAACTAGGTATTGCTGAATTTGAAAAACGACTTCGTCCATACTGTAAGCTGACAATGGATGAAGTAAATGATGAACAGGCTCCAGAGCAATTGAGTGACAAAGAGTTATATCAGGTGAAGCAAAAAGAAGGAGATCGAATCTTAAGTAAAATTAAACCTACTCAATATGTTATTGCTCTTGATATACAGGGGGATAATTGGTCGTCGGAGCAGTTATCAAATGAGGTGGAGAAGCTTAGCATCCACGGGAAAAGTCAATTATCCTTTGTAATAGGTGGTTCGAATGGTTTAAGTGACGATGTGTTACAGCGGGCCGATCAAAAGCTATCTTTCTCTAAAATGACTTTCCCGCATCAACTAATGAAGCTAATATTGTTAGAACAAATATATCGAGCATTCAAAATACAGAAAAATGAGCCATATCATAAGTGAGTCTAGATGATATCTATCGCCGGAGGCTGAATTTTTTAAATTCTAATGTTACAATTTTGATGTTTAACGGATTAATACAAAATGTTAGAATTTTGTGTACTATTGTAGATGTTACATATATTAAGAAAATTTAATAAAATCCCTTTATATCAACGTTTGTTTATGATTTTACGATGGAACCGAACCAAAATGTAAAGATTTTATCGAGCTTAAGCCCATTTCCTGCTATAAAGGTAAGAAAGCCAGTGATGATGCTGTTTTCAGCACTTTCACTGGCTCTTTGGTAAAAAAATTTATAGATATCCTTTTTCTTTTAAGCTAGTATATTGTTCTTGCCCAACAATGACATGATCAAGAATTTCAATACCTACAACTTTCCCAACTTCGTTAAGTCGTTTTGTCACTTCAATATCTTCTCTACTTGGTTGTGGATTCCCCGATGGGTGATTATGTGCAACGATTGCACTTGCACAACTACGACGGATTAAATGCTTAAATGTCTCACGTGGATGAACAATAGATGCATTCAACGATCCTATAAAAACTGTTTCTCGAAACAGAACTTCATTTTTAATGTTTATCCCGAGTACAACAAAATGTTCTTGTGTCAGGTACTGCATATCCTTTAAGAATGTATATGCATCTTCAGACGAACGAATACCAATACCTTTAATCGTCAATAATTCTTCTTCCGTTACATCTAATAATTCTTGTATTGATGGGTAGCGGTTGAAGATTTCACTGACTACATAGCCATCTTCCTTTTCACGCATTGTTGTTGCTAATAATACCTTAAAAGTCATTTTATCGAAAGTATTGTTCATTATATATTCCTCCATTTATGTTTGATTGAATTAAAAAAGGAGAGACGATGTTCGTCCCTCCAATTGAGTGAATGTATTTAATGCGATATACTGATATTGATCTAATTTGGTTAGATGAGTTCATTGGTGGATGAGCTCGTCTTTTTTTGTGCATAAAAAACTCATTGAATATAACAATATCCCATGAGTTATTCATTCTTTATTAATTTGCATTTTCAAGTTTTCCTCCTCATTAAACACATCTTTAAAGTGCAAAAGGTCTTGGATGAAATCAGATGCCTGCTTCTTGCTTAGTTTCGTGCTGTGGTCAACGTGGTACTTCATCTGCATCATTTCTTTTGCAACTTCATGGCGCATGTTAACTTCAGCAACAATTTGATAGATTTTGTGCAACTGACGTTTGGTTACAGGTTCATCACCTCCTTAAGGCTCGAGTTTGTTGGAAAATCTTCTATATCTTGCGTGAAGATTCCGCTAGAACGTGTTGCTGATAATATTGCGTCAATCAACGCACGTTTTTTGCCATCTTCAATACAGTGTTAACAATTGTATAAGGATCTTGTTGTTGAAATGCTGCTTCCTTACTGTTGCATGAACCAAGTCCTTCAACTTCAATGTTTCCATTGTCCTTACGTGCTAGTGTCATCTTTACTTCATATGCAAAGATACCAACCTCCCATCGTTCAATACGATTAACGACTTCTACTGTCTTCGAAAACCCAAATACATCACAAAGCCTACCATACCGTAGTCAACGCCTTTTACCATCACCTCGTCAACGAATGCTTGAAGTTCCTCAATACGACGTTTTGATTCAGAAGAAGATATAACTACATTAGGTAATGAAGATACATTAGATTTATTACCATTAGCGAATGGCACGATGTTATTTATTGTTGAATGTTTACCTGTCCTCATATGATTTTCACCTCCTTTCAAAGGATTAAGATCTTTTTTGAATGATATCTGCCAATTTTACTAAACCTTCTGATGTTTTATGAATAAGTAATTGACCTGCGTGATGACTAAGCTTATTTCCTCTGCTAACAGTTTTGCTAGTGATTGATGTAGCCTTCGATATCATACTGTGTGCTGATTGATTTAATTTATCGAGATTGTGGATCACATTTAATAATATGTCTTCACCTTTTGCTTCCATTGAAGCTGCAGCATCCTTTAGTGCTCTACCTAAACGATCATTCAATGAAACGTGAGTATTAAGTTCATCCTCATGCAGAGCTTCGATTTCTTCTATTGCTGTTTGGATGTTGCTTCTACTAACAAGTAAATGAGAGAGCTTTACATAGTCATTACGCTCAATTGCATCTGCTACATCTTTTAAAATAGAGGCACGTTGATTTAATAGAATCTCGTGAATTTCTATAAGCTTAAGATAGGATTCACTTTTCTCCGTAAATAATCCTAATTTGAGTTGTTGCTCTGGCGATACATTTCCCTTCATAACTGATTTCCTCCTAATTAAAGTTTTTGTAAAAGATAACTCCTGTTATTTGTTGAAGTAGTGATAACCCTTTAAGGTCAGTTTTAGTAGTAAGCCTTCTGATTTGCTTCTCTTAAGGTGCATTAAGTCAGCATCTTCAAGCTTTAGTAGATTTACTTTTTGAATGTCATACTTTGCTAGAAACTTAGCGGGAACCCATTGGTTTAGTTCCTTTGCCTTTACTAGAATTTTTACTAATGACTGATTCATCTCATTATTCTCCTTTCGTATGCGCTCCTCTCACCACGCATGTCGTCTCTGTAAAATAAAAAAAACCGCCGTCTATCCCAATGGATAAACAACGGTTCATATAAAAGGGGTTGGGCATGAAACGGGAGGGCGCCCCTTTGTTTTTATAACTGTGGTGCTGAGGGAAGAAATATATGAAAATTCCTTCATAAGATAAAAATGGTTTGAAGTGTTTGGTCACTTAGTAGTATATAGTGATAACAGTTTTACTAGCCCAAAAGAAAGGG
The DNA here is from genome assembly GCF_037120725.1 of Bacillus spongiae. Lineage (NCBI taxonomy): Bacteria > Bacillati > Bacillota > Bacilli > Caryophanales > Bacillaceae > Bacillus > Bacillus spongiae. The sequence goes on along the minus strand of NZ_JBBAXC010000012.1, from coordinate 120,222 downwards.
CTATATTTGTTTTTTTAAAGACATATTACTTACAATTATTTCAAATAAATTTAAATACTTTATGATAGAATATAAGCAGAAAGATGCTATATGGAAAACGACACAATATTTTTGTTCTTTATCTATAAAGAATAGTTATTAAAAAAAATTAGATTTTTAAACCCTTCCTGATAATGACCTATGTAAATATGTGATTAATACGGTAAAAGTCAATAATAATTATTAAATTATATTAAAATAAATTAAATGAATATATTAACTAAAAGTAGTGGCAAAGAAAGGAGTGCTCCAAGTTTGGAAGAAGAAATAATTAAATCTAAGCTTCGTGTTCAAAAGCATGGAGAAGTATTTACACCTAAAAAAATAGTAAAAAAGATGCTAAATATACCAGAAATAAAAGACGCTTGTGAAAATTTAACAACTAAGTTTTTAGAGCCGTCTGCTGGAGAAGGTGCCTTTCTTGTAGAAATTCTTGATCGAAAACTAAAGATGGTATCTGAAAAATATAATAATGATTTAACTAGCTATGAAAGTTATTCCTTGCTCGCCCTAACGACACTTTATGGAATTGAATTATTAGAAGATAATGCTCAAACATGTGTGATGAATATGTTTCAACTGTATTATGATAACTATAAAGAACAAGTTCAAAATCATAATGGAATTGTAAAGAAAAAGGTATTGGATAGTGCTAAAGAAATCATTTCATCAAATATCAGGCAGGGGAATTTTTTAACGAGGAAAGCGGTAGATGGTAAACCTTTAGTTTTCAGTGAATGGTATCCAGTTAATATGAGGAAAACAACTAAGAACATTAAAATACAACGAACAGAATATACCTTAGACGAGATATACGAAAGCGTAGAAAAAGAACCTGGAATGACTATTAGTAGAGACGAACGGCGAGATTTGCAATTAGATATATTCGATATACTAGAGGTAGAAGAGATTGACGATGAAGTTAAAAAAGAAATGCGCTATATACCAGTTAATATAATCGATGTATATAAAGAGGAAATGGAGGAAGTATGATGGATAAAACTATTATTAAACCTTTTTATGAAATTCAATATAAAGTGTATGCATACACTTTACCTGAAGTTCCCAACCATGACGGCTATGTAAAAATAGGCGATACCACACGTGAAGCGGTAACAAGAATCTTCGAACAAGTAGGTACAGCAGGTTTAAACCCTGAAATATTATTTAATAAAATGGCTCGGAAATCTGATGGTGAATGGTTTCGCGATAAAGATTTACATAGATTCCTGACTTTAAATGGAATTAAGAAGAAAGATTTTAATGGTCGTGCTGATGAGTGGTTCTATTTTAATGGAACACCAGAAAAGGCTGAAGAGCTAACAGATAAGTTTATTAATCTTGATTACGATGAGAGCCAAATTGACGATAGGCATTCAAGCTATTTTTTACGAAATGAACAACAACAAGCTGTTGAGAAAACGTATGAGTATTTTCAAAGTGGTCAAGAACCAAGAGAATTCTTGTGGAATGCAAAACCTCGTTTTGGAAAAACTTTAACAACTTATGATTTTATTAGAAACTTAAAAGCAACCAATGTTTTAATCGTTACTAATAGACCTGCGATTGCAAATTCATGGTTTGATGATTTCCGAAAATTCATTGCATGGCAAGAGCAACATATGAAGTTCGTCTCAGAAACGGAAGCATTGAATGGAAAAGCCATGACTAGAACACAGTATTTAGACTATCTAGATAATACCTCTTATCCTAATCCTTCACAAATTGCTTTTATATCCTTACAAGACTTAAAAGGAGCAAAGTTTGCAGGGGGTAGTTATGAAAAGTTAGAGTGGGTTGCAGGATTAAATTGGGATTTGTTAGTTATTGATGAAGCCCATGAAGGAATTGATACGAAAAAGACAGATATTGCATTTAGCCAAATAAAAAGAGACTTTACATTGCATTTATCTGGTACTCCCTTTAAGGCATTGGCTAATAATAAATTTTCTGAAGTGCAAATATTTAATTGGTCGTATGTGGATGAACAAGAAGCAAAGGAAAATTGGGATTCAACAATAAGTAGTAATCCTTATGAAAGTTTGCCAATTTTAAATCTATTTACTTATCAAATGAGTAAAATGATAGAAGCAGAAGTGTCTGAAGGGATAAGATTAGAAGAGGAAAAAAACGTTGATTATGCTTTTGATTTAAATGAATTTTTTAGAGTGAAAGAAAATGGAAGCTTTGAATATGAAGAAAGCGTTATCCGATTTTTAGATAATCTTTCAAAAGGGAAATTTCCTTTCTCTAAAAACCAATACCGTAACGAACTAAATCATACTTTTTGGTTACTGCCACGTGTCAATGTTGCAAAGGCACTTGAAAAATTATTAAATGCTCATCCTACTTTTAAAGATTATAAGGTAATACTCGCAGCTGGGGATGGAGTTAGCATACATGATGGTGTAGAAGCGGAAGCTCTTGATTTTAAAGAGAACACAAAAAGTTTTGACAAAGTTAGAAGTTCGATTGAAAATTATGATAAAACGATAACGTTATCCGTGGGGCAATTGACAACAGGTGTAACTATCCCTGAATGGACAGCTGTATTAATGTTAAACAATATTGAGTCTCCTAGTTTATACTTTCAGGCTGCCTTCAGGTCACAAAATCCTTATGAGTTTGAAAAGGATGGAAAATTATATAGAAAAGAGAATGCATATATATTTGATTTTTCACCCGATAGAACTTTAAGGCTTTATGATGATTTTGCTAATAATTTATCGGGTAGTGGATCCAAGACAACGGAAGAAAGAAAAAATAAAATTAAAAAGTTATTAAACTTTTTTCCGGTTATTGCTGAAGATGAAGACGGTGAAATGCATGAAATAAACGCTACTGAAGTTTTGGCAATTCCTACTCGAATCACATCGAAAGAAGTAGTGAAAAGAGGATTTATGAGCAATTTATTATTTACTAATATTTCAGGTATCTTTTCAGGGGATTCACCATTTAAAGAGATTTTAGATAAAATACCACCAGAAAAAAATAAAAGGTTAGAAAAACGACGAGAAATACCTGTTACAAATCCACATTTAAATGAAGACGGGGAAGTAGAAGTACCAAAGGAAGTAGTGATAGGTAAATCAAAGGAACTTTTTGGCGAAAAGATATATGCAACATTAGAAGTTATTGATGAAGCTGTATCCTCATTTGAAGAAGCAGAAGAAAAGCAAAAAGAGTCCATTAAAAATTTAGCTAAAGATATAACACAGTCGTTTTCCGATGGCTTTACTAACTTGAAGGATTCATTTAATTTAAACAAAGGACAAACCGATAAAATAAAAGGTTCAGTAAATACTGTCATTGAAGATATTATAAGTGAGAAGAGTTTGACTTTAAGTAACCAAGTAAAAGAAATAGAAATGGAATATGAAGGCAAAAAACAAGAGGCAGAAACAACTAAAGATGAGAATATGTTGAGATCTGCAACCGAACAGTTTGAAAAAGAGAAACAGCAAATCGAAAAGTCTTTTACAGAAGAAATTTACAAAGAAGTAGAAAAAACGATCAATACTGTTGTGGAAGAACAATTAGAAAAAAAAGAAGAAAAGAAAAAGAAAACAACAGAAGATGATGTTCGTGATCATTTACGAGGATTTGCACGTACAATCCCTGCGTTCTTAATGGCATATGGTGGTGACAATACGAATTTAGCAAATTTTGAAGAGAATATTGATGCAAACACGTTTGAAGATTTAACGAGTATAACTATAAGTGAATTTAAGCAGCTTCGTGATGGCTTTGAGTATGTTGATGATAAAGGTGAAAAAAAAGCAATTCCTGGTTTATTCAATGAAGTTGTTTTTAATGGCAGTATCCAAGAATTTTTAGATACCAAAAAGCGTTTAGCAAATTATTTTGACGATAGCTTACAAGAAGATATATTCGATTACATTCCTCCACAAAAAACAAATCAAATTTTTACTCCAAAAAGAGTAGTTAAGAAGATGATCGATATTTTAGAAGAAGAAAACCCGGGGATTTTTTCTGACAAAACAATAAAATTTGCTGACTTATATGTAAAAAGTGGTTTGTTTATCACGGAGATAGTCAAGAAATTAATCGATGGTTTGAAGGAACAAATCCCGAATGAACAGGAACGTATTAAATGGATACTTGAAAATCAAGTATATGCATGTGCACCAAGTAACATCATTTATAATATTGTTAAGAATTTTGTCTATAGTGATGTAGTGGATGTTTCGACTAAAAACCTAATAGAAATCGATACAATGATTTTAACTAGTCAGGATAAACTAAGTACAAATATCTATAAAGCTTTTGGAGATGATAATTTGAAATTCGATGTAATAATAGGCAATCCACCTTACCAAGATGAAACAATAGGGGATAATAAAACTTATGCTCCACCAATTTACCATAGGTTTTTGGAAGAGTCTTATAAACTGGCTGATAAAGTTGAAATGATTCACCCTGCTAGATTTTTATTTAATGCAGGAAGCACTCCGAAAGCATGGAATAAGAAAATGTTATCTGATGAACATCTCAAAGTTGTTAATTATTTCGATGATAGCTCAAAGGTGTTTCCAAATACTGATATTAAAGGTGGAATTGTTATAACGTATAGGGATAAGGAAAAAATCTTTGGAGAGATTGGGACTTTTACAGTTTATGATGAATTAAACTCAATTCTGAGTAAAGTAGTTTCCAATACTTCGGAAACATTGGATTGTCTCATTTCTGGTCGAGGAGTCTATAAATTAGCAAATGCTGCTCACGAGGATTATCCAGAAATTGAGGAAATACAGTCAAAGGGACATAAGAATGATATTGGTTCGGGAGCATTTAAACTGTTAAAAGATATTATTTTTTACAAAGATAAACCAAAGCACGAAGGGGAATTTGTTAAAATCTTAGGGCTTGAGAATAGCCAGCGTAAGTATTATTGGATGAATAAAAAGTATCTGAATGCTCCAAGTAGTTTTGAAGGGTATAAAGTGATTATACCCCAAGCTAATGGAAATGGAACATTCGGTGAAGTGATAAGTTCGCCATTAATTTTAGAACCAAATGTTGGTGCTACAGAAACATTTCTTTCAATTGGTGGATTTTCAACTAAATACGAAGCAGAGTCAGTTTTAAAATATATAAAAAGTAAATTTGCAAGAGCGATGTTAGGTGTTTTAAAAATAACTCAAGCTAATACTCGAGATAAATGGTCGAAAGTACCTCTCCAAGATTTTACTGAAAGGTCAGATATTGAATGGTTAAAATCAATTTCTGAAATTGATAACCAGCTATATAAAAAGTATAATTTGAGCCAGAGTGAAATTCAGTTCATTGAAGATAAAGTGAAACCTATGGAGTAAAAGTAAGTAGAGCATCGATTTATATTTACAACTAACATCATTATTAATAATTTTTCATCTGTTTTATCCAAGTGTATATTCGCAAAACATTGATAAAAATGGTTTTCAATGGATTTAATATACTTGAAATGGATAAGTATATTTATCAAAACGCTAAGACTGTACACTTTTATAATGACAGTCTTGGCGTTTTCTATTGGAAAGATGACTTATAATGAGTTGTAAGAACCATAAAGATAATGAAGGGATTAATTTCAGGAGTTTATTTACAAATAATTAGTAATAATTGTTGGTGATTCTTTTGCTATTCCTATGGAAGTGAAAAGACGGTGAAGAATTTGGTGAACCATCAAAAACTGTATTACCGTCAGAATTATGGAAGATAATGTACAGCCGTTATGATGTTAAATATAGAGTACATTGGAGGAATATAATATGAAAACAAAATTAACAGCCCAAGAGACACCTTTACATAAAGTGTTTTCTGATGATTTTTTGTTCACTGTACCATCTGTTCAACGTCCTTATTCATGGACAACAGATGAGGCTGGGGAACTCCTGGACGATATTTTAGAATTTATTAATCACTATGGTATTAAAGAAAATAATGTCAGCAATGTTGACGAACCTTATTTTTTGGGAAGTATTGTTTTAGTAAAAAAAGACGGCCCAAAATCTGAGGTATTAGATGGCCAGCAGCGATTGACTACACTTACTATTTTATTTTCTGTACTACGCGATATTCTAAGCGATGATTACGCAGATGATATTGGACAAATGGTGGTACAGAAGGGTAGTAAGATATTAGGTACAAAGGATACATATCGACTACATTTACGTAAAAGAGATGATGAGTTCCTAAAAAAGTACATACAAGAAAAAGGAATGACACACAAGGTAGCAAAAGACACTCCTTTCAAGACGGACAGCCAAAAAGCTATTCGAGATAATGCAATGTATTTTATGGAACGCTTAAATGAGTTAGATGAAGACACAATAAAAACACTTCCATTAGTATTAGCAACTTTATGTTTTATTGTTGTAGTTTCTACCCCCAATTTTGATTCGGCTTTTCGCATATTTACTGTTTTAAATGACAGAGGGTTGGATTTACTTCCAAGTGATATTTTTAAAGCACGCGTAATTGGAGCAATCCCTGATGATGAACAGGATTCCTATACAAATAAGTGGGAAGATGTTGAAGTCTCATTGGGACGCGATAGATTCAATAAGTTGTTTGATCATATAAGGATGATAATCCAAAAAAGAAAAGGAAGTGCAAATTATAAAGATGAATACGAGGATATCTTCTCTAAAGTAACTGGAAAAGACTTCATTGATGATATATTAATTCCGTATAGTGAAATTTATCTAAAACTCGTTAATTATCGATCTTTTTACAGTCATCAGCCTAAGATAATAAAAGTATTAAGCTTGCTTAATCGGATTGATAACAATGACTGGATTCCTGTGTCAATGTATTATATTCAAGAATACAACGAAAAACTGGAAGAGTTTTTAAGTTTACTAGAACAGTTTGCGGGTATCAGCATGGTGCTGCGGAAAAACTTCAATTGGCGAATGTCCAAGTACTCACAGATACTAAGGCAAATGGAAAAAGGAGTCGATGTGTTTTCTGAAGAATCTTTATTAAAGGTATCAGATGATGACAAAAGGGCTGTTTTGGAAAAATTAAATGGCGATGTGTATACAGAGTTAAAAGATACTGTAAGGAGATACGTACTGCTACGCCTAGATTCATTACTAACAAACGGACAACCTTTCTATGATCATTCCGTTATTACTGTTGAGCACGTCCTTCCACAAACACCTAAAGAGGGTAGTGATTGGTTGGTGAATTTCTCTGATCCATCTGAGTATGTGCATAAACTGGGTAATTTAGTTCTATTAACTCGATCAAAAAATTCTCAAGCTCGAAACTATGATTTTAATAAAAAGAAAGCATCATATTTCCAACCCAAGAATGGAGTTACGACTTTTGCGTTAACTACTCAAGTAGTTCAAGAAAATGAATGGACGCCTGAGGTTCTCGAAGCAAGACAAAAGAAATTGATTAACTTATTGCGGCAAGCATGGGATCTTTATGTAACAAATAACAGTAGTACACCTAACAATGAGGATAAGAACAATAACTCAAATGAAAGTCATTTATATAAAAAGTACTTTATAAATGCGGTTAGAGGAGCAAATGCAATTGGTACCCCTGTATCTAGTGGTTTCAAGGTATTAAAGGAATCATTATTTGCTGATTCGGTTAGTGATTCTTATCAACAAGGATTTCTAGATTTAAGGAAACACTTAATTGATAAAGGTTTATTAGTAACTAAAGACGATGGCGTATTATATCTTGTGAAAGATTATACTTTTACTAGTGCATCAACTGCGGCAGCTTTAGTTTTGGGGCGAAGTGCTAATGGATTAACGGAATGGAAGACAGCAAGTGGTGAGCTGTTAAGGGATAGTGAGCAGTATGGATAATTTAAAACTTGGCATACTTTAAATATCTATAAGACCAAAAGAAGAACAATGGAGATGAATGTTAATGAATCTTTTTGAAAATGAAGATATTAAAATATTTCAAGAATTTACTGATGAGAGTAAAGAAATAGACCATGATAAGATTAATGAGAAATATCAAAAAGGAGAGGTTCGGATAGTAACAGAACAAGGTCGGTTTCAACTCACAACAGTACCATCGATAGTTGAAAGTGAAGATTACATTTTAGATCCTGAATTTCAAAGACGCCATAGGTGGAGTATTGAGAAGAAGTCTAGGTTAATAGAATCATTTATTATGAATGTACCTATCCCACCAATATTCTTATATGAGATAGATTACTCTGTATACGAAGTTATGGATGGCTTACAAAGATTGACGGCTTTGTATGAGTTTTATAGCAACGGGTTTGCATTAGAAGGGTTAGAAGAGTGGCCAGAATTGAATGGTTTGACATATTTGGAATTGCCTTCACAAGTTAGAAGAGGGATTGATCGTAGGTATTTGTCCTCAATGATATTATTAAAAGAAACAGCACGATCCGAAAAAGAAGAGCAAAGACTAAAGCAACTTGTTTTTGAACGCATAAATAGTGGTGGTGAGCGTTTGGAAGATCAAGAGAAAAGAAATGCCCTGTACAATGGGCCTTTAAATAGACTTTGTGCTGAATTATCTAGAAATGAATACTTCTGTTGGATGTGGGGAATTCCTCAAAGAACTAATGAAGAATTAAAGGGGGTGCTATCTAAAGAACTTACTGAAAACCCTCTTTATAGAAAGATGCAAGATGTAGAATTAGTTTTAAGGTTTTTTGCATTTAGACATATTGCTCAATGGGAAATAGTATCTCTAACGCGTTTTTTAGATTTATTTTTGCAAAAAGGGAATTTATTACCTAATGATGTACTTAAACAATATGAGCAATTGTTTAATGATACATCTAAGTTAGTATATGAACTATTTCAAGAGGATGCTTTTTGCCTCTATCGAAAAAGAAATAATAAGTGGATTATGTACAATAGGCCAACAAAAGTAGTCTACGATCCGATAATGTATGTTTTGAGTAGTTATATTGATAATAAGGATCAGTTAATTAAACAACGGGATAAAATAAAAGAAGATATTTTAGAGTTTTACCAAGAAAATTACGAAACATTTGGTGGAAGAAATACTGGAAAAAATGACGTGCTAACCAGGATACAGTTACTAGATGACTTTTTTGGTAAATATTTAGGGTAAGGTAAGAATAATGATATTAAAATACTCATTAATCGAATTAAATAAAGGCTTGGAAAAGATAATGGTTTATATAGAGGGTATGAAAAATCATAGGGAGTTATTATTGGACATCAGAGAACATAAAAAAGCTTCAGGCATAATTAACGATCCCTTAATAATTAAGACTCAAGAAATACTGATTTCACACCTTCAACCTGATAATAAAATATTCGAATACTCAAGTGTAATAATAAATTTGTATGGTCTATTAGAAAACTATATTGAAAACCTTATTAAGGAGTACCTTGATTACTTATCAGGATGTATTCCCAAGTACAATAACTTACCAGATGCTATAAAAAATAATCATTATGAGTTGTCAGCTGGCTTAATAAATAATTTATCGTTACCAAAATATAAAGATAAAATAACTAAAGAAATAATTATAAATAATTTATATAGTTGTGGGAATTGCAAAGGACTAAAAGAATATAAGATTAATAATGATGCTTTTACTCAGCATACATACAATTTTAAGGAGCAGTCAATCAACGAGTTCTTCAAAAGCGTGGGTTTGGCTAATATTACCTCTTTAATGAAAGGTAATATAGTTTTTAGAGAATATTTAGAATCAGAAGGTATAGAAATAGAAAATGCCTTCCATATATTAAATGATTTAGCAGAAAGGCGAAATAGAATCTCGCATGGTTCTGAAGAGAATGACATTTTAGATTTAGATGAATTATACAGGTATGCAAACTACATCAAGGAGTTTACGAACTCATTAAATACTGTATTAATTGAACAAGCTTTGCCTTTTATTATACGAAATGGGGACAATATTGTTAAGATTGGTAATCCAATTGCTAGAATAACAGATAAGATAATAGGTATAAATATAGATAATGTTAAATTGTCTCAAGGTGATACTATCTTATTTGAAAAACCTGAAGGGAAATTTGGATTTGGCGTTGTTCAATCTTTACAAATTAACAATGAAGAATATGAGGAAGTTGAACCGAATGGTGAAGAATTTCAGGTAGGGGTATGTTTTGATTCTAAGGTAAAAGATACATATACACTATATTCTTTTATTTAATACATACAAAATTTAAATCAATTCTTAAGGGTAGCAGTTAAATCGGATTGCTACCCTTTTCAAGCTTTTCAGCGTTTATCTTTCAAATAAACAATTCGCCAAGCTATTCTTCTAATAATTTGTTTTTTATTTCTAAATAATGTACAGGGTGTAATTCATGATACTTGTATATAGAAGCAATGATTACTTGGTTATCAGAGAATTCCGCCATTATTATATTCATAGTCTCACTGATATTTTCCTGATCTACTTCACGACCACTAGGTGAATCAAGAACTATTGGTAATTTAACACCTAAAATTTTTTGAATCTCTAAAATATACGCCATTTTAAATGAAAAAACTATCTTATGTAATACTGCCCCACTTAATGATTTTAAATCCGATGTAAATATGTAGTCTGTATTAGGGTTTATAACATCGTTAACCCCTAGCTTTTGAGCAAATCTCGTTATTGATTTATGTAAGTTATCAACAATAGTATTATTAACTGTAGTCTTATCAAGAATTGCTTTTTTTAATCTTTTATTATCGTTACTTAATTGGTTTATTATTTTCCTTATTTGATCAGGATTGATTTTTATATGAGCTATTTGGCGATCGAATTTCTCAATTTCAGACTGAACATCTATAAGATTATAGGAGTCTGTAAGTCTCTGTTTTAGCTTAGATAACTCTGTATTTACAGTAGCAAGTCTTATTTTAATCATGTTATAACGTGTATCAATATATCTTTGATTGTCATCAATATGCACAATCGTATTTCTATTAACTGGAATCGTTTTCCCTGTATCTTCGTCCTTCACCATCAGTTTCATCTTTTCGATAAAGTTAGTAAACTGTGTATTTTCTCTTTTAATTTCTTCAATAGATTTTAACTTAGCTTCCAATTCATTTTTATCAAAAGTAAGTAATTGAATTTGATTCTCTAACTCAGATGTATAGTTAGGAAAATCAATATTATTGGCAGATTCCGCAAGGTGTTCTTTATAATCAATGATACTTTGTAGTTGTTGATACTTCTTTAATTCCAATTTTACGGCTTTTTGTTTTTCACGTAACTCTGTTACATCCCTATTTGATAACCCTTGTACTAGTTCTTCGATATTAAAATGAATACCTCCTATTACAGTCCCCCTATTTAATAAAGTCCAACCCTTGTCTTGATCCATATAAATTGCACCTAGGATGTTTTTTAGGATTGCTTCGTTTGTTGTATTCCAAAGGAAACTATGTAATTGTACTTCTTCATTTGGTAATAAAAATGAATAACTGTCTTTGTTATTAATACTTAATGTAATAAAATTATTTAACCTACGTGTCTCCATATTTTCATTTTCGGTATCAAAATTACATATTACAGTACAATTATGAAATTTAATCTTTTTAGTACCAGGTATGTTGTAACCGAGAGCATAAAACAAAAACCTTAATAAAGTAGACTTTCCTACACTATTTTTCTTACTGAATATCAAGTTAAAATTTGAATTGAAATTAAATCTTTTAGTAATTCCTTCATATTCTATGATTAAGTAATTAATCTTCATAATCCAGCCGCCTCTTTTACACTATTTATTGTAAAGCGATTTTTTAAGATTTTAATAATTACTAACTTAGCTACGCCTTCTTTTATTTCTGGTTCAACTAATTCATTAATAATAATAGAATCATAGAATTTCCATTTTAATTCGACAAATTCTTCAAAGGCTTGTTTTCCTTTTAATTTCCGATTTGCATTTCGAAAGTCATTAAAATCATTAATAACTTTTGTAACAAATTCAAATTGCTCAGTTTTTTTGTCTATAAATGTAGAGTACTTTCTATTAATTTCATCAATTTCACCTAAGTCATAGTCATCGAAGAAATCATTATAATATGAATTAGAAGAATCTAAGACTACTATGGGCCATACCAATTCTTCTTTCTTCAACTCTACATGTCTAGTTGCGGCATTTTGAAAGAATATACTTTGCCAATAATTCATAACATCTTGAGCTACTCCGTCTGGTGCGCTTATTTTGGCAGTAACTAAGAATTTCTTTACAGCTTCAAATATTATTCTATATCTTGTCTCATCATCTTGACCAAAAAAAGGGAACACACTAATTTCAAGTTTGTTATAGTCTAAATTGGATATGTTTAATTGGTAATTTTCAACTACACTCTTAATATAGTGATCTATGATTGTCCTTGCTTGATCGTTCAGTTCAGTATAAGAATATATTGTAAAATACTGTCCCCAATAGTAATTTAGATCATTATTTTTTAATGGGTTCATTATATTTGAGATATAAATTATTTTTTCGTAATCACTCTGATTAATAGCATTTATTAGAGTTTTAAGAGCATCTCTTAACTTTGTTAATGTATTTGTACTTGGAGTTGGGTCTTCTTGTGATTTTGCTTGAGCAAAAATCCTCTTGTTATCCTTTAGATATAGCTCAATATCATCAATATTGCCTTCAACTTTTAAGGAATCTAAATTTTTTATATTTTTCAGAGCTAATAAAATAGCTGCATTGCTTTGGAAGTCCCAACCAAATGCGGATGATGTAGCATTGGTATTTATAACTGAAGTAGAATCTGTTGAATTTACCATTTTTAATCACCTAACTATAGTTAATCAGTGCAAAATATATCAAAACAAAGCATTAGTAAAACTTTCTTACTATTATAGAGATGTTGAGAGTGTAAAATATTTTGTGTAAATGAATAAATAGAAAAAGGAAGCCCTTTTCTTGTAGAATTAATTCACCACAACTAACCCAAAGAAAAGAGGTCTTCGGTCTTCCTATGGATCATTTTACTACAGATATCATGCAAGCTCTAGCTAAAAAACAAGATATTACTGAGGTCTTTCGCATGCATTTAGAAAAAGCTGTTAATAAACTGCTGGAAACAGAATTAACTTCTTTTCTAGATTACGAGAAATATGACCGTATTGGTTTTAACTCAGGAAACTCTAGAAACGGCTCATATAGCCGGAAAATTAGTACAGAGTATGGGGACCTCAAGGTGACCATTCCTCGTGATCGTAATGGTGAATTCAAACAACAAACGGTTTCCCCTTATAAACGTTCAAATGACACGCTAGAATCCTTTGTGATTCACCTGTTTCAAAAAGGTATAACGATGTCTGAAATTGCTGATTTAATAGAGAAAATGTATGGACATCACTACTCTCCTCAAACGGTTTCCAACATGACGAAAACCGTGAGTGAACAGGTAGAAGCTTTTCAATCCCGTTCTCTTTCTTCACGTTATGTTTGTGTCTATTTAGACGCCACTTTTATAGCCGTTAAGAGAAAGACTGTTTCAAAAGAGGCTGTCTATATTGCCGTTGGCATCCGAGAGGATGGATCCAAAGAAGTTTTAGCTTATACACTCGCTCCTACGGAGTCTGCTTTTATCTGGAAGGAGCTTTTAGTAGATTTAAAAGAACGTGGTGTTGAAGAAGTACTTCTGTTTATTTCAGATGGATTAAAAGGCATTACCGATAGTATTCACTCCATTTTTCCACATTCGCACTACCAGTCTTGTTGTGTACATATTTCAAGAAATATCGCCCACAAAGTACGCGTATCAGATCGTGCTGAAATATTTGAAGACTTTAAAGCTGTTGATCGAGCAGAAAACTTAGAAACGGCCAAAAAAGCCCTTGAAGATTTTATTGATAAGTGGAAACTCACTTATCCTAAAGTAACAAAATCCTTACAAGGTAATCCTTATATCTTTACATTTTACAACTTCCCTAATTCTATATGGAGAAGCATTTACTCGACCAATTTAATAGAGTCCTTCAACAAGCAAATTAAGAAATACAGTAAGCGTAAAGAACAATTTCCAAACGAAGAATCAATCGATCGTTTCTTAGTATCACAATTCGAAAGTTACAATCAACGTTTCGCCACTAGATGTCATTTAGGCTTTGATAAAGCTCGAGCAGAGCTAGCAGCTATGTTTAAAGAATAAAAATGAGGCTTCTATAAGAAAAGGAAATAGTTATTTACACAAAATTATTGACGCTCCCCAACGCTAATTATTAACTGAAGAGACATATTATTATGTGAATATATACATAATTTTACTTTTCTAGTAAACTTACAAATAAGAATACTTAATATTCTCTTAGTGATAAGGAGTTATGAAATGTCATTTGATACTATTGAAGAATTAATGAGCAAAGCCCAAAAAGCAGAAGGGAGAACTTTCGGAGAAATAGATAATACAGGTAGAATAAAAAATCTACGGTCAAAAGGAACCCTCGGAAACATTATAGAGGAGAGTTTTTTTGGTTACGAGGTCAATTCAGTTTCCAAACCAGACTTTGAAAATTTAGGTGTAGAACTGAAAGTAACTCCCTTTAAAAAAAATAAAAACGGTACATATTCCGCAAAAGAACGTTTAGTTCTGAATATTATTGATTATATGGAAGAATATAAATTAACCTTTGAAACTTCATCCTTTTTGAAAAAATCCATAAAAATGTTAATTATGTTATATCAATATGAGCATGATCTAGCCATAAATGACTTTCGTATAATCAAAACATTTTTGAATGAATTCTCAGAAGAAGACCTAGCAGTAATGCGTAGAGACTGGGAAACTATCGTGACAAAAATTAAAAATGGTGAGGCTCATCTGATTTCAGAAGCAGATACGATGTACCTTTCGGCATGTACTAAGGGAGCAAGTAAAAAAAGCGTCAGACAACAGCCTTTTTCAGATAATATGGCAAAACAACGTGCTTTTTCCCTGAAAGCATCCTACATGACAGGATTGATACGAAAACATCTTACACCTGAACACATAGAGGCTTTTTCAAAGCCAGGAGAATTAAACGATAAGACTCTTGATGAAATTTTAGACGAGAGATTCAAACCATATTACGAAAAAAGAGTAGATGAACTTTGTAATGAAGTTGCTATTAAACATAACCCTAGAAACAAATCCATGATTCCACACCTAATGGCAAAATTACTAGGTGTAAATAAAAATGATATTAATCAAATTGAAGAATTCTCTAAGGCGAATATTAAATTTAAAACCGTTTGTCTCGAACCCGATGGAAAAATTCGTGAGCATATG
This sequence comes from Bacillus spongiae, assembly GCF_037120725.1. Classification (NCBI taxonomy): domain Bacteria; kingdom Bacillati; phylum Bacillota; class Bacilli; order Caryophanales; family Bacillaceae; genus Bacillus; species Bacillus spongiae. The sequence goes on along the minus strand of NZ_JBBAXC010000012.1, from coordinate 104,925 downwards.
TCTTTTACACATTTAGACTTTAACACTTTATTAAAAGAAGATTGGGAAGAAAGCGATTTATTTAATATTTTCTCTGAACAAAAATACCTCTTTTTAGTATTTAGATTCACTGAAAAGTATAAAAAAGGTTTAAAGCGCATTCCTTATTTCGAAGGAATTAAGCTTTGGAATATGCCACAAAACAACATTGAAGGAGAATTATATGATTTATGGATTGAAACACGCAAAATCGTAAAAGAAGGAGTTAAGTTAGATCCTAAGAAAAATAAGGTCAATAATAATCTCCCTGGATCGAAATTTAATAACATTTGTCATGTGAGGTCGAAAGCAAGAAACGGAAAGGATAAAGTAATACTGCCTGATGGTCAATCAATTACAAAGCAATGCTACTGGTTGGATAGAGATTATGTACAGAAAATCATAAGCAATAAAGAATAAAATGCATTAAATAAAATATTCTTCCATGCTACTTAAGGAAGGTAACCATGTATTCAGAGGATAAGCATCCGCGATTTCAGCATAATATATTTGATTCCCCAATTATTATGGAGGCGTAGTTAATGGATTTTAATAATTGGTAAGCCCAAACATAAGATTAAATGATAATACTAAGCAAAAAATTAATAGAATTTATATTTCTTTTATTTATGAAAGACTACTTAAAATTAATGAACTCTCCTAAATCCACCTTAGGAGAGTTCATTGCTTATTTTGTATCTGTTTCAAATACCAAATCAAGTTCCACTTGATTTCCATCTATGTTTTCCTTCTCGATTTCCGATATCCGTTTTCCCATACGTTCTATTAAACCGACAACCAATGCATTCCCCATACAGAAGTACCTCATCCGATCGGTCATGCCTTCTGTCCAATTTTCCGGAAATCCGTTTAAAAGTTCACACTCTACTGGTGTAAGGATACGCAATTTTTTGGATTGAGGATCTTCTACTACATGTGAACTTCTATTGATAGTTCCTTCGCTCGTCAACATCGTTCTCCCAGGCTTATTTAATGGTTCAGGAAAAGACATACCTCCTTCAGAGAAGACATATTGATGACCGGTTGCCGAGGTTCTCTCTATCTTCTTAGGCCCTTTCAAGTAGGTAAACTTTTCAATAGCAGCTTCTGACAAATAATATTTGTCATCTACATCTGACTGAAGAATATCACCTAAAGTTTTTGGCGCTTCCTCTTCTGGAATTACTGCTTCCGTATAAACCAAATCATCTCTCATAATGCCAGCATTATAATAATTCATCGAAAATTCATCCGATATTTCTACTATGTCCTTCTTCATAATGAAAGATTGAGGTTTTTTCTTTGTAGAAATTCCTTCTTGCACCGGGAATGCCTTCGCAAAGAAGCCTTCTTCATGAATCATCTGGCTTTCATTGAAATGTCTTCTATTGAAGACATAAGGGGTTTCATTTTTAGTCGCAAATATAAACACCCTTCTTCTTCTCTGAGCTTGTCCATATTCAGCGGCATTGATGACTCTCCACTCCACTGAATAGCCTAAGTCTCTCAGGCTGGCCAACATAATAGAAAAGTCCCTTCCCCTTTGTTTGGAAGGGGACTTCAATAACCGGTCAACATTTTCAAGTAAGACATACTTTGGATTCGTTTCTTTCATCAACCGAATGATTTCCCAAAAAAGAACACCTTTCTTCCCTTGTATCCCTTTTTCTCCATTTAAACTTCTTGCAACAGAATAATCCTGGCAAGGAAATCCACCAACAATCATATCAATAGATTGATTTTGGAAAATCTGTGTATTTACAGAGCTGATATCTTCATTCGAATGTATCCCTTTACCCTCAAAATGACGGGCATAACAGTTGAATGCATGCTGAGCTTTCTGTGAAGGCTCCCATTGATTTCCCCATACCACATCGAAACCACCTGAAGCTTCTAAGCCAATCCGGAATCCACCTACCCCCGCAAACAATTCAATTACATTAATCATGACCGAACATCCTTTCGGTTTTTTGCTTAGCTATATTATATTAAAACTTGTTCAAAAGATCAACTATTTTGATAGTAAATATTAAAATTATTTTTTGGGCTATCTTAATGTTTATAAAAATATATTATAACAGAAAAAAGGTAGGTCTTTATATAGGTATATTTGGAAAGGAAATACTTATAAAATTGCGGAATTGTTTTAAATAATAAAGTAAATAATATTGTTCTTCAAAACTCTTTCCTCTCATGGAAGTCAGAATTAAAGGAGAACTTTGGAGATAAGAAGGAGCTTTGTGTTTTAGGTATTCATGCTGAAGAGGCTACCGAAGTACAGTTACGTCTAAACGGAATTAATAAAACTTAACCCTCATTAATTATGAGCCACTCGGAAAATATGAATCTATATTGTTTTTTTCGATTTCATCATAAAATATTGTGATTTATAGAAAAGAAAGTACTTATGAATTCCTTAAAACAATGTTAGCATCCAACAGAACAGTAGGAGAATTCATAAATACTTTCACTATAACTAGATTTACCAGAATTTAAAGTAATAAAACAAGAGGTATCGCTAAATACCTTTCGTAACGATTTAGGAAAAAGTAATAGAGGAATGTTGTTTTTATTCTTTCATTGTTAAGATTTGAGTCAATATCTTAAAAAAATTAAGTTAACGGTTTATGCAGATTGATGGAACATATCTTCTCGTTCCTAGTTCCTGAGGTGTCTGATAGTCTAATTAAATAAGAATATGACGACGGTTGTACCACCCTTCAATAAATTGAAACAAGGCAATCTTTGCGGATTCATATTTTAATTTAAGTAGTGTGATAAGCTTTTTCTTTTTTCAAAATAACATGAAATGCTTCAATACAGGCATTATCGTATGGACAGCCTTTTCTACTGAAGCATGGGTTGATCCGTATCGTAAGGGTATCAGCTCTAACTCTCCATACGACCTCAAACCAGTCCACTAAAGAGAATAATGTAACAAAAAACCGCACCCCCAACTTTCTCTAACTTTGGGGGTGCAGTTTAATTAGGATTAGTTATGTCTCCATCATTAAAAGTTTATTTCAAATCAAACCGATCTCCATCCATCACCTTTACCCACGCTGCGACAAAGTCGCGTACAAATTTTTCTTGGTTGTCGTCTTGTGCATATACTTCAACGAGAGCACGAAGGACGGAGTTTGACCCAAACACGAGGTCAAAGCGCGAGGCAGTTCGCACGATTTCCCCTGTTTTGCGGTCGTGGCCTTCATATTGATTGAAGCCAGCTGGCTTCCACTCAATGTTCATGTCAAGCAGGTTTACGAAGAAGTCGTTTGTCAGGCTGCCGATACGGTCTGTGAATACGCCGTGGTTTGAGTCGCCGTGATTTGCGCCAAGGACACGCATTCCACCTAGAAGAACGGTCATTTCTGGTGCAGTCAAGTTTAGTAGATGCGCTTTGTCGATTAGCATTTCTTCTGGGCTGGTCGCGTATTCCTTCTTCTGATAATTACGGAATCCGTCCGATACAGGCTCTAATACATCAAAGTTTTCCACATCGGTTTGGTCAGCTGTTGCGTCACCGCGACCTGGGGAAAATGGGACGGTTACCTCGAAGCCGGCTGCTTTTGCCGCTTGTTCGATTCCGACGCTTCCACCTAATACGATTAAGTCAGCAAGACTAATGTTCATGTCAACCTTGCTTTGGATGTCTCCGTAAACACCAAGGACCTTCTCAAGCTGTTCAGGCTCGTTTGCTTCCCAGTCCTTTTGAGGAGCCAGTCGGATGCGTGCGCCGTTCGCACCACCGCGCATATCAGAGCCGCGATATGTGCTGGCGGAAGCCCAGGCTGTTTTCACGAGCTCACTTACTGTTAGTCCAGAATTCAGAATTTTTGCTTTCAGGTCAGCAATCTCACCTTCAGATAGTTCGTAATCAACCGTTGGAACCGGGTCCTGCCAGATTAACTCTTCTTTCGGAACCTCTGGACCCCAGTATCTTTCTTTCGGACCCATGTCGCGGTGAAGTAGTTTGAACCATGCACGGGCGAATACATCAGCAAATTCTTCCGGTTTTTCATAGAAGCGACGGGAAATCTTTTCATAGTCTGGATCCGTGCGCAAGGCCATATCCGCTGTTGTCATCATCGTCTTCACACGAACCGATGAATCTTCAGCATCAGGGGCCATATGCTCTTCTGTCATATGGATCGGTGCCCACTGAGAAGCTCCTGCAGGGCTTTTCGTGAGCTCCCACTCATACCCAAATAATAGCTCGAAGTAGCCATTATCCCATTGAATCGGGTTTGTCGTCCAAGCGCCTTCGATACCACTTGAGATCGTGTCATGCCCTTTTCCACTCTTGTATGTGCTCATCCAGCCCAACCCTTGTGTTTCAAGTGTCGCCGCTTCTGGATCGTCCCCGACATGTGAGGCGTCTCCTGCACCATGTGCCTTACCGAATGTGTGGCCACCAGCGATAAGGGCTACCGTTTCTTCGTCATTCATTCCCATTCGTTTGAATGTATCGCGAATATCATAGGCACTTGCTAGTGGATCTGGCTCACCGTTCGGGCCTTCAGGATTGACATAAATCAGTCCCATCTGTACTGCCGCCAGTGGATTCTCAAGCTCGCGGTCGCCTGAATAGCGGTTGTCCGCTAACCATTCCTTCTCAGCTCCCCAGTACACATCTTCTTCTGGATGCCAAATGTCTTCACGTCCTGCTCCAAAACCGAACGTTTTCAAGCCCATTGATTCGAGTGCCACGTTTCCAGTTAATACAAGTAAGTCCGCCCAGGAAATTTTGTTTCCATACTTTTGTTTAATTGGCCATAATAGACGGCGCGCCTTATCAAGGTTGACATTATCTGGCCAGCTGTTTAGCGGGGCAAAGCGCTGTGATCCACTTGAGCCACCACCGCGTCCGTCTGCCGAGCGATATGTACCTGCTGCATGCCAAGACATTCGGATAAAGAATGGTCCATAGTGACCGTAGTCAGCAGGCCACCAATCCTGGCTGTCTGTCATCAAATGATGCAGATCCTTCTTTAAAGCATCGTAATCCAATTTAGAGAATTCTTCTTTATAATTAAAGTCTTCTCCCATTGGATTGGATTTTTGATCATGCTGGCGGAGGATTCCTAAATTCAACTGATTCGGCCACCAGTCCTTATTCGTCGTCCCTCTAGGGGCGGTCGTCGTCGTGATAGCACTATCCTTGTGATGCGTAACAGGACACTGTCCTGCAGACGTGTGTTCTTTTTGGTCAGGGTTATGGTTGTTTTCCATTCAACATTCTCCTTCCTATTTTTGAACATGAGGTCGAAAATAACAGCACAACATACAACATAAAAAGTTAGATTTTTGAGATAATTCTTACTCTTTATTATAGTGGACAGGGAGTTTGATTCAAAGTGATAAGTGTTATAGATGGAGAATTTTTCATAATCATTGTATAGAGACCAAGTGTCTCCTTGTCCCCTTTCACTATATGCTTTCAAGGAAGAAAAGCCCTCGTCAATAAGTAATGAAACGAAACATGCCTTCTAATAACAATTTTGTTATCAAGAGTATGTCGCAAATGAAATGATGCCTTGTACTTTTTTCAGTGAGTAGATTTTGCCAAATATATACCATCTACTATATATGAAGTGGTAGATGACTTCTTTGTAATCTAGACATTCTCACTATATTGACCTTAAGGCGAGTTATCTTCAGTATATCCTGAGAAAAACGATTTAGTCTGAAAGGCTGTTGTTCTAATGCAGGTGAGCGATAGAAATTTTTGAGGCAGTCATTAAAAGGAGATTTCATAATTCTTAATGTTATATTTTGTTAGATTCATAGCTTACCAATATGCTATAACAATAGAAAAGGGAAATGTGGAGGTGGGCTCAAATGAAAGAAGTTCTTATTCGATATATGAAGCGGTATTCCGATATGAGTGAATCAAAATTAGAGACAATTGTTTCAGATGTGCCGATTGAAAAGTATAAGAAAGGAACCCTCCTATTGGAGCAAGGAGAGGTTCCACAGACATGTTATTTTGTATTAAAAGGGTGTGTACGACAGTTTGCGGTGGATGAAGATGGTAGAGAAACAACATTTAACTTTTTTACTGAAGAACAAGGGGTTACTATCTTCACTCAACATACTCCTGAAAAAGCATCAAAGTATTCGTTAATTTGTGCGGAAGACTGTGTGCTCGTTGTCGGTGACTTATCTACCGAGCAACAGATGTATGACATGCACCCAGAACTGGAGACGATGATGCGCAAGTTATTTGAAGAGAATATGGGTGAAATGCATGATGATCTTGCTACGTTTATTGCTTCTCGGCCAGAAGAGAGGTATAAGGCATTCCTTGAGAAACGGCCTGATTTAATCAATCGTGTCCCACAGTACCAGTTGGCCAGTCTACTAGGTATGACACCTGAGTCACTTAGTCGTATAAAACGGAGATTATAGCCCTCGCATTTGAAAGGGAGGGCTTAATGACGAAAAGGTGTTTTACCGCCTTTTATCAATAACCAAACGCCAAATCCCAGCTCACCAATGGTCATGGGAATACTCAGTATGATTTCTAGTATGGTGATTACATTATCAAACGTTGGGAAAAAAACAATTAATAGTTGAATTAATATATAACTTACACCCCCTGCAATCAAAAGAATGCTGATCACTTTTGGAACTGTTTTCGTATTGATGACCACAATACCTACTATTAATAGATGCATACCAAATACGATTAATCCAAACGCCCAAGTTGATTCAAATGTTCGGATAGACATGAAGACTTGAGAAGCGAGCGTTATTTGAGACTCATTGAACAACTCTCCACGATAACTGACCAATTCAACGACCTGAAGAAGGTTTGATAGGGCAATAGCCAGAATGGCCGTATACATGAGCCGAAGCCAAGCAGCTAGCACGGCAAACCCTTTATGAAGTGGCTTTAAAAAGAGATAAAATGCCCATGAAACGAGAATATCTGTTATGAGAATAACGAACCATCCAAATATTCCGGCCTTAAACAAATGGGCCGATGCTTCAATATTGTTTAAGGTTGCAAGCGGATTGTCAGGATTAATTAATGAACTATGGACATAGCCATAAGAGAAAAATGCAGCGAGTGTCATGATGAGCAATGATACTCCTGCTATGATGGCAGAATGACGAAGGAAATTGGTGTCTTCTTGTAAAAACTTCATAGAATTCACTCCTTAGCTTTTTGATTGTATTGTAGGGAATATTTTGGTTTAGTGCATTGATTTAAGTTAATAAAATAATGAGGGATTGTTGAGAACATTTCCTATATCGGTTATCCGTAGGTATTAATTTATTTAAGAAAAGACACATTCAAGGTGTCTTTTTTTCGTTTCTGTCTAATTAAGGGAAGTGCAGTTGACAAGGTGGCTTTAGATAGCTTTCGAATCGGTTGTACTTTATACAGTTATAATGGAGAGGTTGATTATAAAGTTGGTGTGATTCACTACCTAAGGAGCTCGTTTTATTAGCGGTAAATTGTCGTTTAAACATTACTTCTCTTGAGGAAGTGGAAAGATTTGCTCTAAACCATTAAGGGCTTATATTCGATTTCTGTCAGTAGGTACGGTCAATAGTTTTCTGGAAAATTTTCAATAAAAAAATTAACATAACAAATCATGCCTCTTGTCATCCTTTCACTTCAATCTTCTTATATCTTTTTCAAACAGTATAGCTAAATAACGATTGCCAATTGTTTAAAATGTAATATTTGATACATATTGTAAATCACTAGTTATATATTTGGTTATGAAATTCATTAAATGAAAAAAATGGATAATATTGTAGAAGTATATTTCGACTCCATTCCCTTCAAGTCTATCAATTTAGCTAAACAACTGCCTACTTCTCCCGTTGTAACATTTGAAATACAATGTAAAACAGTAGTAAAATACTCAATTACGTGCTTCGGTAAATGAAAAGTATGCAGAAAATTGTTGAATTATACTTCGACTCATAAATATCATTATGATACTATTACAATGTTACTTTTTGTTTTAGAAGTAAAATAATTTAAAGGAGGAGAATGAGTAATTAAAAGATTAATAGTAGGAAGTTTTTCATTGCTGTTAATCTTCAGTTATGGTCAAAGTATAGAAGCTAGAGAAGCAGCTGTTTATACTGAAAAGACGCCTCAAGTTGAGTATGACTGGGGATTAGGAGGACCTAACGGTTTAAATGATAACTTTGAAGCTCATTTTGATCAGTCACAAGAGCTAGAAAAGGGAGATTACTTCATACAAACAATGGCGGATGATGGGGTAAGAGTAGACGTAAACGGCAATACAGTCATTGATCGTTTATCCTATTCATATTCATCATTAGTTGATAGGGCTGTTTTGAATAATACTCAAAAAGGTCTCTATGATATTCAAACTTCTTATCAAGAAGGTATCAAAGGCTCATTCGTTTATTCTCATGTTGTGCCGTTTAATGATTGGTTAGCCTATTATTATCCAAATACAACAACGAGTGGAACACCTAAAGATGCTGAAATTATTTCAGAGGATGCTTCAGGTGCCTTAGCGGTAGACGTTGGAACATCAAGCCCAGCCCCTAATAAGATACCAGCAGATGGATATTCTGCTAAGTTTGTAACCGCAAAAAAACTTGAAGCTGGAGATTACATTTTACGTGTAGGTGCAGATAATGGCGTTCAAGTTTATGTAGATGGAGAGCTAGTAGTAGACAGATTTGAAGACGATCCAATAAAAGAAGAAGCTGTAAAGGTGAAAATATCCGATCAATCACAAGGTGATCAAACACACTGGATTGAGGTACGTTATAAACACTCATCAGGCTCTTCTAATTTAAATTTTCTTCTACAGCCCTACAATGAAGTAATGGATATTAGCCCAGGCGATGGTTGGGTTGGAGAGGTTTCCTCTGATAGTACTTCCAAGAGCCAATCTATTATTCTAGGAGGAAAACAAGCATTTTCTCCATTAATGGACCTAGATTTGAATTGGGGTTCAGGGTCTCCACACCCAGAAGTTTCAAATGATCATTTTTCTGCAACGTTCAACAGGAAATGGGAAATAGATTCAACCGATTTATATTCCATACAAGTTAGTGCAGATGACAAAGTAAGGGTCTATGTTGATGGCGATTTAATTATAGACTCATGGGAGTATGTGTCGGGCGGATATCGAGAAGCCCAAATTCCCTTAACTAAAGGTATACATGATATTAAAGTAGATTACTATGAAAGTATACTAAACGCCAGAATTAAGTTTGATATTGTTAAAGAATCGATAGATTACAACGAGAATAACCCTAGTATTAAACATAATTGGGGTGCATCAGGACCAATACGTAATCAATATGATTACTTCACTGCAAAATTTGACCAAAGTCAACACTTAGATCAAGGGGATTACTTTGTTCAAACCTATGCAGATGATGGTGTATTTGTGGATGTTGATGGAAAAGAAGTAATTAATCGATGGAAGTACTCTCCGGAATATATTGATCGTAGTGTATTAACAGACGTCTCGGCTGGTAATCATAACATTACGACTTTGTATAATGAAGGAGTAAAAGGAGCAGGGATATTTTCTGATATTGTTCCCTTTGGTAATTGGTTAGCTTATTATTATGAAAATGAAGAGTTTGAAGGTACTCCACTCACTTCAAAGGTGATTGATGGAATTGGGCAATTCAATGACTTAAACGAAACGAATTGGCAAGATAGCCCTGTGCCTGGAGTTGTACCAGAAGATCATTTTTCTGCCTTATATTCAACGGCAATGAAGCTACCTGAAGGGGATTATGTATTAAGAACTGGAGCGGACGATGGACTACAAGTATACATAGACGGTGAACTTGTATTAGATCGTTTCTCACCTGCAGGATATAGAGAAGATGACGTAAAAGTCCATATTGAAAACAATGACACAGCTGCAAACCCAGATGTTCATTGGATTGAAGTGAAATATAAAGAAGGAATCTTGTCCAGTCGACTTAATGTCGGACTGCAGCCCTACAATGAAATTGAGGATCCTTCTGTTGGAGATGGTTGGGTTGGAGAGGTATTTCCTAATATAGACCTTACTGGTACCCCAGTAGTATTAGGTGGTAAGTCAGCCACAACCAAAATTGATGACTTAAATTTCGATTGGGGACTTGATTCACCTAGTCCGTTAATTGAAGAGGACTATTTCTCTACAAGATTTAAGAAGAAAGTCAATATTACAGAACCAGGATATTATGTACTTAATGCTTGGGCGGATGATGGAGTAAAGGTTTATGTAGATGGCCAACGATTAATTAACTCATGGAGTTATCAAAGTAATCATCTACGACAAGCCGGCGTTAACCTAACGAGTGGTGAGCATACCATTGTGGTCGAGCATATGGATAAAACTCTTGGGTCAAGGCTTAAATTTGAACTTGAAAAAGGAAAGGACCATTACTCCGCTACCGAAAAAGCTCTTAGCTATAACTGGGGAGATTTCGGTCCTACTGTAGAGGTTCAGCCTGATAACTTCACTGCTACTTTTGATCAAAGTCAGTACCTTTCCGGAGGAGATTACTTTATTCAAACGATGGCAGATGATGGTGTAAGAGTCGATTTTGATCAAAATAGAGTAATTGATCGATGGAATTATTCGTCGAACTCCATTATTGATCGAGTTCTGCTAACAGGAGTCTCGGCAGGTAATCACACGATTACGACTAATTACCGAGAAGGTATAAAAGAAGCGTTGTTATATTCAAACATTGTTCCATTTGGAGATTGGGTAGCCTATTATTATCCTAATCAAACATTGGATGGTTCACCAATTGGATCAAAGGTTTTAGAAGGAATAGGAACTTACGATGCGTTAAGTGAAAATAATGGATATGATAGTCCTCTTCCAAATCAAGTACCTGTAGACGGTTTTTCTGCCAGTTATGTAACAGCTAAAAGGATTTCTGCTGGTGAGTATGTAGTAAGAACCGGAGCAGACGATGGTATTCAAGTACTAATCGATGGGCAAATGGTTGTTGACCGCTTTACCAATGGTGGATTTAGAGAAGATTCGATTAAAATTAACATAGCTGATCACACAAATGGTTCTGCATCAGAAAAGGATATACACTGGATTGAAGTAAGGTATAAAGAAGCAACGCAAGCTAGCAGAGCTGAATTTGTACTCCAACCATATAATGATGCTAAAAACATTTCAAAGAATGATGGATGGTTTGCAGAATTCTTTAGTAACGAGAATTTAACAGGACCATCAGTCATTATGGGTGGAAAAGACCCGTTAGTAAAGCTAAATGATGTGGATTTTGAGTGGAACCAAGAGGCACCATCACCCCTTCTTCCAGCAGATCATTTTAGTGCGATTCTTAAAAAGAAAATAGAAATTACAGAGCCTGGTAATTATGTATTTACGATACATGCGGATGATGGTATTAGGTTATATGTAGATGGCAACAAAAAAATAGACTCTTGGAAATATGTATCAGGGAATAAACGTCAAATAACGATGGATCTTTCAGCTGGTGTACATGATATTGAGATTCATTATTTTGATGGAATTCTAGGTGCTGAACTTAAATTTGAGTTAGATAAAGTATCAGCAACATCCTTTATTGAAGTTGATTTAAGAAAACCTTCTGATATTACAGCCCAAGATATTGTCGATTTCTTTGATAGAAAAAATCGTTCAGGAAGTTTGTTAAAGCAGTATGCCCAAGACTTTATTAATGTACAAAATAAAACGGGTGTGAACGCGCAATATCTTGTAGCCCATGCTATTTGGGAAACAGGATGGGGCGAATCGACATTGACTGAATATAAGCGAAACTTCTTTGGCTATGGAGCATATGATTCCTGCCCAGTAACATGTGCTTTTTATTTCCCAACGGGAGATGATAGTATCAGTTATGTAGCCTATCAAGTGAAGAAAGACTACTTAACACCAGGCGGAAGATACTATAATGGCCCAGACCTAGTTGGGATGAATGTTAAGTATGCGACAGACCAGAACTGGAAGAATGGAATTGCTGATTTAATGGAACAAATTAAACCATTCGATGCTCAATATTATGATCGTGTGGATGCATCAACGTATCAACCACCAGCACCTCCAACTTATAGTAGAGATATTCCAAATGGCGAACCGTATCCAACTCATATTTACATTGATTTTCCTGCAGGAATTACGGGAGTCGTTAATGATAATGGAGTAAATTATCGAACACTTCCTTACGTAAGTAGTTCAACATTAATTGGACAACTAAATGCAGGTACTAGAGTAGAAGTGACAGGAATTAATACGGATGTCCGTGATGATTGGTATAGAATTAAGGTGAACGGACAGGAAGTTTGGTTCTCAGGTGATTATCTAGATATTGGAAACTTAATCATGGTAACCGATGATGGCTTAAGAATACGAAAAGGTCCATCAACAAATGATGATATTTTGACAACGGTAAACAGTAACACTTATTTAAAGAGAGTGTTAGATAATAATGGTAACCCAGTCGAGAATAATGATTGGTATCAGATTTATTTACCGAATTCTAATAGTACAGGTTGGTTATCAAAAGATTATGTTAAAGTAGTCAAATAAGAAACAGTTACTGAAGGTCTTAAAGCAAACTTTTAGAAAACCATTTTATTTTGGCAATTGGTAAGGACTGAGCTCACTGAGCTCAGTCCTTTTATATTTGTCTATGTAGGTGATTTTCTAACGAAGTACACCTATGGGTCATGTGAGAAAAGTAAGTATAAAAGGAACTTCTGCTTTAATGTAGGAGAGGGTAATTATTTCGTATACAATTTAATGTTAAAATCGTTGTATTTATTATGGAGAGAAAAAAATGCTAGCTTAGCATCTGAATGATTAAGGAATTAAAAAGGACTGCCTACTAGTTGAAAAATCAACTAGTAGGCAGCCCTTTTTCTGAGGAGCATTTTGCAATTAGTATAGAATCTTTATGTTAGGCGCATCACAAGAATATTGCTTCATTGAATAGCTTTTATTTAGTAAATACTGTAGAGACTACACGTTTACTTGAATTTCCTTCTTCTAAATAACAGAATTTAGTATAAAAGTCTTCATATTGAAATGGTTGCTTTTCTAACAGTTTAACTTGCTCTATTACTTCGTTCGTTGTTTTAACAATAGGTCCCGGTGCTGCATTTTCAAAATCATAATAAAACCCTCTTAATTGGTCACGATAGGAGGCAATATCATAGGCAAAGAAAATCATCGGACGTTTTAAGTTCGCAAAGTCAAAAAATACAGAAGAGTAATCTGTAATTAATTGATCGCTAATCAAATAAAGCTCACGAATATCCTCATGATGAGAGAAGTTATAGGCAAATCCTTCAAGGTTACTGATATCTAAATTCTCAGAGATTAAATAATGCATACGAAGAATAATAATATAGTCTTCTCCCAGTTCATTTTGCATTTGCTCTAAATCGAGCTTCAAATTAAACTTGTATCGTCCCTTACTATAAAATTCATTATCTCTCCATGTAGGTGCATATAATAGGATTTTTTTATCTAAAGGGATATTAAGTCTCTTTTTTACCTCTTCAATCGTTTCCTTATTATTACTATTATATAAATAATCATTTCGTGGGTAGCCTGATTCAATCATTTCTTTATTAAACTGAAATGCACGTTTAAAAATCTCTGTTGAGTATTCATTCGGAGAGATAAGATAATCCCAATTCCGAGACTCTTGGTAAAAATTCTTTTTATAATTTTCTGTATTAGTACCAGGCATATGGACTTCATCCATGTCCATCGCTAACTTCTTTAACGGTGTACCATGCCATGTTTGTAGATAAATAGTGTGTGAAGGTTTCTTAATCCATAGCGGAAGCCGGCTGTTTGAAACCCAATACCGAGCTCTTGCCATGGAGAATAACCATTTGATAGAGAACCTTTCGACGTAAGGAATGTTTTTGCGTTTAAAGTCCTCCGCATATCGCTTATCAACACTCCATACCAGTTTAAATTCAGGGTGATTCTCTTCTAAAAATTCATATATTGCTCTTGGATTACAACTGAATTGTTTCCCCAAAAAACTTTCAAACATCACTAATTTTTTATTAGCTGGAAATTTTCCCACAAGGGAGAAAGTCTTTTGGTAAAGCTTTTTAATAAAGCTGCTTCTTTTTAGTTTATTTAACAAACAAAACCTCTCCTTATGAAAACAATCAAATATGTAGCACTGTGTTATCGGTTATAGCCCGCTAATCATTTAGTACAAATTTTCTAAGCACTTTATTTATCAATACTATACAGAAAAAGGATGTTGGTTGAAGAATAACGATTAACCAATCATTTAAGTGTGGGCATATCTAGAATCATGACAAAGGAAACCTTATCAAATAGTGTTAAAAATATATAACATAATGTGACAAGTTCCTAAATTTTCACTCCAAGAATTAAAACTGTTATTGAAAGGAGGAAGACTACTATACAAGCAATTCATCTTCCGGAGTAACAGTATCGATATAATTTTAATTGTTTTCTTATTAGAATACAAGTTGCTGTACAATCTAGGTAAATGCTTAGATTGACGCTTGTCGATTATTACAAAAAATTGTTGAATTATATTATTATTTTCTTTAATATATAAAGGATGAACATAATGGGAATAATAAAAAAAATAAAATAATAACGATGTATTTATGTATTTTATACTAAAGAATTTTGTGAATGAAATTACATAGAACATATCAATGAGGTGTTAATTATGAAGGGAATTATTCTAGCAGGAGGAACAGGGTCAAGACTCTATCCAATCACAAAAGGAATTTCAAAGCAGTTAGTACCTATTTATGGTAAACCAATGGTCTATTATCCATTATCTGTACTTATGTTAGCTGGCATTAGAGATATTCTAATTATATCAACTCCAAATGATATGCCGCAGTATCAGCAACTATTAGGAAGTGGCGAAGAACTTGGGATTTCGATTACTTATCAAGTACAAGAAAAACCTCGTGGATTAGCTGAAGCTTTTATCCTAGGTGAAGAGTTTATTGGGGACGAAAAAGTGGCCCTAGTGTTAGGTGATAATATTTTCTATGGTCAAGGATTTATGGAAGCATTAAATAGAGCGGTTAAACTAGACGAAGGTGCGGTTGTATTCGGTTACTATGTAAGTAATCCAGAAGATTACGGTGTAGTAGAATTCGATAATAATGACAATGTGATTAGTATTGAAGAAAAGCCATCTCAACCAAAATCAAACTATGCCGTTCCGGGACTGTACTTTTATGATAACGATGTAGTTGAGATTGCAAAGAATGTAAAGCCTTCTGCAAGAGGGGAACTTGAAATTACGTCGATAAATGATACCTACCTAAAACGAGGAAACTTAAAGGTGGAAACGTTAGGACGAGGTATGGCTTGGTTAGATACTGGAACTCATAGTAGTCTACTGGAAGCAAGTAACTTTGTAGAAGCTGTTCAGAACAGACAAGGGTTATATATATCCTGTGTTGAGGAAATTGCATTCAGAAAAGGGTTCATCTCTAAAGAACAATTATTAAATCTGGCTGAGCCTCTGTTGAAAACAGATTATGGAAAGTATTTAGTTCGTATAGCAGGGACAAGTCAAGAGAAATAAATTAACGATTAGTAAAGGTTGTGATTCATTTGAAAACGTATTTAGTTACTGGCGGAGCAGGATTTATAGGAGCCAATTTTGTACAGTATATGCTGAACAAATACACAGATATAAAAATTATTAATGTAGATTCCCTAACGTATGCAGGGAATTTAGAAAATTTGATTAGCGTGGAACATAACCAAAATTATGAGTTTATTCAAGCCGATATTCGTGATGAAAAGGCCATTAATCAAATCTTTGAGAAGTATGATGTTGACTATGTAGTCAATTTCGCTGCAGAATCTCACGTAGACCGAAGTATTGAAAATCCATCCATCTTTGTTGAGACAAATGTTAACGGCACGCTTAATTTACTTAACCTTGCGAAAAAACATTGGGAATTAGAAGATGATCAATTTAAACCTGGAAAAAAATACGTTCAAATATCAACGGATGAAGTGTATGGTTCATTAGGAGAAACAGGATACTTCACGGAAACGACTCCGCTTGATCCGCATAGCCCTTATTCATCGAGTAAAGCGTCAGGTGATTTAATGGTTAAAGCATATGCAGATACGTATAAAATGCCTGTGAACATTACAAGATGCTCAAATAACTATGGTCCATATCAATTCCCAGAAAAGTTGATTCCTTTAGTTATTAATAATTGCCTAAAGAAAGAGAACATACCAGTTTATGGTGATGGTATGAATATTAGAGATTGGCTATTTGTAGAGGATCACTGTAAGGCAATTGATATGGTGATTAATGATGGAGTAGTAGGTGAGGTTTACAATATCGGTGGACATAATGAAAAGACGAATATCGATATTATTAAAACGATTATTGCCCACTTAAATAAGAAAGTGGATTCCTCTATTTCAGAAGAGCTCATTACATTTGTAAAAGATCGGAAAGGTCATGATCGCAGGTATGGGATTGATCCGACGAAGATCTCGAAGGAATTAAACTGGTTACCTGATACTCCTTTTGAAGAAGGAATTATTAAGACGATTGACTGGTATCTGGATAATAGAGAATGGACAAATAAGATCGTTTCTGGCGAATACAAAGATTATTATTCGAATATGTACTCTCAGAAATAAAATACAGAGAGGATTTACGTTCGATACCACAACAGAACGTAAATCCTTTATTCCCGTTTTTAAATAAATTAGCAACCTTTCATAATTGCAAGGAGAATCTACAATGAATACAAAAATGAGAAATTTCTTAAAGAAAATTTCATTAAAGCATACATTAAAAAATATTATCATTGATGATGAAAACCATTTATTGAAATTATTTTTTAAAGATCTAAACTTTCTTTTTAAAAAAGAGTTACTAGTGAGAGATCGTTCCTCTGGTAGAAGAATACACATTCCTCTCAAAAACAATACTTGCTTCATACCTCTCCAAGAACTCTCAGAGCTAACAGATGATGGGAATTTAGATTTTTATTTTATAGGTTATATCGCAGGTAGATCGCTTAAGAAAAGAATAGCATTTAATACTAATTTAAAACAGGCTCAATTTATAGACGAATCTACCAAAAGGGAATATAAAATAAGAAAAACAGTAAAAAATAATTTAACCATTCATTCTACAAAAACATCCTTTAAACAAAAAGTACAAGAATTAAAAGTAATAGGAAATAATTTTTATCTTAACGGTTCTATTGAAGATTTGGATAACAAAAAGCCAGAAAGTGCTGAAATCATTTTTAAAAGAAGAGACACTAATAAATTTGTTGGATTTACTTTAGAATTTAACAAGGGAATGGCAAAAGGAAGGTTCAATTACAGCGGAATTGTTTATTTAGATAAGTTTAATAGTGCTCTTGTCGTTAATTCTAGATGGGATGCTTTCTTACAATTGAGGAATATAAAAAACGAAGTGGTTTACCGGAAACCAATCAACCTGCAAAGCTATAGTGATTTTAAAAACGAAGAAGATAGATTTTTATTGAATATTCCAAATACTGATGAATTTTTAACAAGCTTATATGCCACAATGGGTTTAAATAGTCTGGCATTATGGTACACAGACAAAATCCAATTTGACAAAACCTATCAAATTGCTAAAGGGAAAACCGTTTTTAATGAAACGGCTGATAATGAACCATTAGATAATAAAATGGTATTCTTTGAAAGCTTTTTTGGGAAGAATTACTCCGGAAATCCCAAATATGTTTATGAGGAATTAATTGGAAACCCGAACTTTAAAGACTACACTTTTGTTTGGTCATATAGCGGGTTAAACCCCGATGATATACCAGGCTCTCCTGTAATAGTATCAAGGGAATCTGAAGACTACTATCGTTACCTTGCAAAAGCTAAGTATTGGGTTAGTAATATTATCTTTCCTGTAAAGCGTAAAAGAGAAGGTAACGTTTATTTACAAACTTGGCACGGGACCCCGCTTAAGAAATTAGGCTTTGATATTGATATAGAAGGACCGGAAACATTAGCTAGAGAAAATTTTTATATAGAATCAAGAAATTGGGATTATTTAATAGCCGCAAATAAATATTCTTCTGAGATCTTTGAAAGAGCATTTAAATATAATAAAGAAATTTTAGAATACGGGTATCCAGCAAATGATCTCTTTTATCAGGAGAAAAATGAGATTATACAAACAACAGAAGAAATAAAGGCTAAACTAGGAATTCCATCTAACAAAAAAGTCGTTTTATATGCACCGACTTGGAGAGACGATGAAATGGCTGGTTCTTGGGAGCATACATTTGAATTAAAGTTTGATATTGATAACTTTTATAACAAATTAGGCGATGATTATGTATTAGTTCTGAGAATGCACCATTTAGTTGGAGATGCTCTTGTCATTAAAGATGAACATCAATCATTTATTTATGATTGCTCTAAATACGACGATATTCAAGAATTATACCTTATTGCAGATTTATTAATTACAGATTATTCATCTGTTTTCTTTGATTATGTGAATTCCAAAAAGCCTGTTCTCTTTTATGCCTATGACTATGAAAAATATAAGGATAATATTAGAGGGTTTTATTTAGATATGGAAGAAGAGCTTCCAGGTCCAGTCTTGAAGAATGGGCAAGAGCTATTAGATGCTATTCTTAATATAGAAGAAGTTAAGGAAAAGTATCATGAACGTTATCTTACTTTTTATGAAAAATTCTGTAGTATTGAGGATGGAAATGCTAGCAAGAAAGTGATTGAGAAAGTATTTAAGCAGTAAGAAATAATATTTAAAAAGGGTGATCTTGTTTGAATAAGAAAGCATTAGTTTTTCCTTGTGGATCTGAGATAGGGCTTGAGATTCATAATGCACTTAAATATGCAAAAGGTATCCAGTTAATTGGGGGATCTAGTATAGCGGACCACGGAAAGTATGTATATAAACAGTACATTGAAGGAATACCAAATATCGATGATCCAGGCTTTATTGAGGCGATAAATAAAGTGATAGAGGATGAACAGATTGACTTTATTTTCCCTGCACATGATAGCGTCGTACTAAAATTATCTCAACACCAACAAAGTCTTAAGGCAGAAGTATTAACTTCAGAACAATATACTTGTGAAGTGAGCCGTTCTAAGAAGGTAACATATGAACTCTTTAACGGCGAATCGTTTAACCCTCACATGTATAGTCACATTGACGAAGTAGAGTCTTATCCTGTTTTTCTTAAGCCTGATGTTGGACAAGGTTCAAAAGGGGTAGCGTTAGCAAATACGAAAGAAGAAGCAGAGTATAATCTTGAAAAGAATAGCGACCTATTAATTCTTGAATATTTGCCAGGGAAAGAATATACAATTGATTGCTTTACAGACCGTCATGGACAGCTTAGATTTACTGGAATGAGAGAAAGAAAACGTATTAAGAGTGGAATTAGTGTAAATTCTCACACCTTAAAAATAGATGAATCCATAAAAATGATAGCAGATAAAATTAATCAAACCTTAAACTTTAGGGGAATGTGGTTTTTTCAAGTAAAAGAGGATGTAGAAGGGAAATTTAAGCTTCTTGAAATCGCTCCAAGAGTAGCCGGAACGATGAACCTTTACCGTAATAAAGGAGTGAACTTCCCGCTTCTTACGATATATGACAGACTTGGGTTTGATATTGAAATAATTGAAAATGACTACTCTATCGAAGTAGACAGAGCGTTTACAAATCGTTTCAAATTTGATCTGGATTTTGAAAGAGTCTACATTGATTTTGATGATACGGTTACTTTTGGGGATAAGGTAAATCCATATGTTATGATGTTTATTTACCAATGTTTAGCAAAAGACATTGAACTTATCTTAATTACAAAGCATGTACATGACATTAGAGAAACGTTAAATAAGCTAAAAGTAGATGCAGGTATTTTCAATGAAATTATTCATATTACTCATTCAGATTTTAAACATACTTATTTCAAGCACGACAAAAAAGCGATATTTATTGATGATTCCTACAATGAAAGAAAACAAATCCATAAAGAATTTGGCCTTCCTGTATTTGACTTAGATGCGATTGAATCCCTAATTGATTGGAGATATTAGGATGAAAAATGAGCTTGTCTTTGAGAATACAATAATGGTTACTCAACCATCTCTCCCAAATTATGAACGCTATATGGGTTATATTAAAGGTATCTGGGATAGAAAATGGTTAACAAACAATGGTCCCGTCCATGAAGAGTTTAAAAATGAGTTAAAGAACTTTTTACGTACAAAAAATGGGGAATTATTTACAAATGGTCACCTTGCCTTAGAAATGGCACTTAAAGCTTTAGATCTTAAGGGTGAAGTTATTACTACTCCATTTACATTTGCTTCAACCACTCACGCCATTAAGAACTGTAACCTTGAACCGGTTTTTTGTGATATCGATCCAGTGACGTATAATATAGACCCTGCAAAAATAGAGGATTTAATTACGGAAAAAACGTCTGCTATTTTAGCTGTCCACGTTTTTGGCAATCCTTGTGATATACAAGCCATTCAAACGATAGCTGACAAACACAATTTAAAGGTTATTTATGATGCTGCCCATACATTTGGAGTAGAAGTAGATGGAAAAGGCATCGCGAATTTTGGAGACGTGTCGATGTTCAGCTTTCATGCGACTAAAGTGTTCCACTCCATCGAGGGAGGGATGCTATCGTTCTCAGATAATTCACTAGCCCCAACCTTAAATGCGTTGAAAAACTTTGGAATAACGTCTCCTGAAACGGTGGAATATGTAGGCTCGAATGCAAAAATGAATGAGTTTCAAGCAGCAATGGGTCTTTCTAACCTTGAAATTATAAATAACGAAATTGACTCAAGAAAAGAAGTCTATACAAACTATTTACACTATTTAGAAGGACTGGATGATATTCGTTTACTACAGTTTCCGGATTATGTAAAACCGAATTATGCTTATTTTCCTATTTTGCTGAAAGACCATAAACAACGTAATTTACTTTGTGAACAATTAGGTAAATATAATGTCATTACGAGAAAATATTTTTATCCACTTTGCAGTCAGTTTGATTGCTACGACTACGATGTGAAAGAAACGCCTGTTGCGCAAGGTGTAAGTGATCGTATCCTTTGTTTGCCAATGTATGCTAATCTCTCAAAAGAAGAAGTAAAACAAATATGTGAAATTATTCAATATGAATTAGGTGATTTTAAATGAACGATCAAATTAAACTAAGTGTTGTTGTTCTTGTTTATAACACAGAAGAATACTTAAGAGATTGTTTAGATTCATTAGTGAATCAAACGTTAAAAGGTATTGAAATCATCGCAGTAAATGATGAAAGCCCTGATAACAGCCTGTTTATTTTAGAGGAATATTCCAAGAGATATTCAAACTTAACGGTCGTTAATCAAAAAAACAGTGGGGGTGCCGTTGCAGGAAATAACGGCGTTAGAAGAGCAAAAGGAAAATATGTTACCATTGTAGACTCTGATGATATTGTCCCTCTAGATGCTTACGAGAAGATGTATCACAAGGCTGAAGAAACATCTGCTGATATTGTCATTGGAAAAGCAAATGTTTTAATAGACGGACTTCAAAAAGAGATTTTATATAAAAAAGAAAGAGAAGTTTGGAAAGAGAATAAAGACATCACAAATGTTAAAGAGTATTTGGATATTTTCTACGATGCATTTTATTGGAACAAGATATTTAATAGAGAATTTATCCTTAAATACGATTGTTTAATGCCGCCTGGTATGCTTTATGCTGACAGGCCAATGGTCCATAAAGCATTTCTATATGCTAAACAAATCTCCATTATTACTGATTTGGTTTATCTATGGAGAAAACGTGGAGAAGATGCCACTCATAAATCCATTTCTCAAACAAATAGTGACATTAAGAACTTTAAAGATCGAATAGAGTCTTATGAATACCAAATCAATTACTTTAATGCATTTGGCGATAAGTATATAAAGAATGAATTTTTGAAAAGAAATCTAGAGCGATTGTTATTTCCGATATCTGGAATTGTAAATAGTGAAGAATTTAAAAAAGTATACCTTGAAGAAGTAAGATCCATCTTTAGCCAGATTGAAGATATATATGATAATGATCTAGGTATCATTAAGAATATATATATTTATATGATTCTGAATAATTTAAGTGATGAACTAGTTAAATTTATGGTTGAAAAACCAAAAGGCAAAATTATTAAAGATAAAGGTAAATTTTACTGGGCTCTTCAATTATACAAAAATAAGAAGACGCATATTCCAGATGAACTTTTTCAACTTAAAAAGATGCTGCCTCAATTTATCAAAATTAATTCAATAAAATTAAACAATGGCTATGTAGAAATTGGGGGCTTAACTTTCCCTGAAGCATTTGATATTAACACACTTGAATTACAAGCTCGATCTCGCCTCAATATTGAAGATCAAAAGGCATTTGCTTTCACTAAAACTGAGCAAGGCTACTCTGTATCGATCGACTTAAAATATTTTGACAATACGGATGTTTATGATATCTATTTATCTGTAAGTAATAATAACAGTGTAGATTTGTTTAGAATTACATCTGATATGCTGACAGATGCCTCAGTTTTAAAGAAGCCTCAATTAGATGGTCATTTTAAATTATTCTTCACTAAAAAAGGAAATTTATCTTTGTTAGGAAAGAACATAATTGTTGAAGCACTTCAAACGGATACAGATCAAATAAAGCTGCTCGTGGATAAATACCCACGAAATCGTACATTAGAGTTCTTTGTGAAAAATAGAATAACTAAAGAAAAAATTTATTACAAGACAGAAGAGAATGGGTTTTCATTAATGTGGAAACACTTTGTGAATGAAGAAGCAATATATGATCTATATTATGAGATACATGGACATAAGTTTAGATTGTCGTCTTCTCAGATTACCGTCTTAAATCCCGAGCTAATACGATGGCTAAAAACAGATGTAAAGTTATATGTAACAAAAAAAGGAAATGTTTCTGTCAATGTCAAGAGTAAAATGATGATGAATAAAATTATGAGAAAGTTAATTAAATCATAGTTAGTCATAAAAAAGCTCAAGTAGGCACGATATAGAGTAAACTAAATGAGGGCCTTTTCTCGAAATTCAATCGGGAAGAGGCTTTTAAATTTCTTTTGGCAAGGCTCATAACCAGAATTAGTAACTTTCCATCTTTAAACAACCATTACATTAAAGGGAGCTTATCTGTTACGTTATATTTCTATTCCCTCACAATGATTCCTTTTTATGTAAAGTTTATTGTTTTTTGGTTATTCAGCTCCTTAAACGGTAGAAGGATTGGATTTCATTCCTTTTGTTGTTATTCGATTTATTTATTTTTTATTTTTCCCCTTTTTTACCTAGTCAGCTATTTGGTTGTAATGGTTTATTTCACTAGACTATGACCCTCCTCTTATTTTCTCCTTTTAAAAGAAACCAACTATCCCCTTTTAGTCATAGAAAAACCTGATACTAGTAAGATTATTATCGAAAATAGTGAGAAGGTCTCTTTTTATTCTTAAAAAAATTCTTGTTAACCTTTTGACAGCTGATGCGTTTTAAATAGGGAGGTTTGAAATGAATGATTCCATGATGGGGGAAAAGCTAAACGAACAATTAAAATTTGTCTATTCATATTTAATTAAAATGGGCGCTTCAAAGGAAGATGCTGAAGACATTATTCAGGAAACAGCGTACAAGTTTCTACAGTATCTAGATTCCATTAAAACGGGTAATAGTCAAAGTTGGCTATTTAGAGTAGCCATTAATCATTATTACGACATGTCTCGTAAACGCTCGCGAAGAAAGGATATTTTACTAAAATTTAATTATCAAGCATTATTCGATGAATATACTCCTGAAGAAGCGGTCTTACAAGAAGAGTTTGGGAAGGATGTACATAAGCTATTAAATAGACTAAAGCCGAAAAATCGACAACTACTTATCTTGAAGTATAGTACGGGTTTAAAAATTAATGAAATAGCAGCATTATTTAGTATGAAGGAAGGGTCGGTTAAAACGGTTCTCCATAGGGCGAGAAAGCAGTTTATAGAAGAATATAGGAGGTATGAAGGTGAGCAAAGATAATGAATTTATACCGGAAGATTTCGAATTCGAGAACTTAGTGAAAAAAGCAAAGCGGAAATCCACCATTAAAACTGTTCTGATTTCATTGGTCATTAGTCTTTTCGTCATAACGGCTCTCTATGTTGTAGGTGATTGGGTCATGAAGGTAAAAATGTCGAAGGAATTGGAGTATGACACTAATTGGACATCTATTCAAGGGGCAAATATAGAAGAGCAAGGGACATCATACGATTATACCTTTTTCACAGCAAAATCAACTAGAAAAATCGTCAAAAGAGTTGGAAATATTCCGACTCCATGGCAAAATGAAGAGAAAATGTTTACTGTTTTAGGAACGTCTAGGATAGTAAACAATGGTGGTTTCAGCGCTACGGGGAAAATAACGGATAAAAGGATTCCTTTTTATTTCGAAGGCGAAAGAGTGATCGAATTTTACCATCCACAAGGTACGTATAATTATCTCTTTGATGATAGAGAGTTGTTACCGAAAATGGACGATAATACAGTAGCAGAATTGGCCTTTTCCTTTGATAAAGCATATAGCGTCAAAGAGATTGAGAACATCTTTAAAGACCATGCAGCATGGTTTTGGGTAGACACTTATAGTCAGGAGGATATTGAGGAACATAATGAAATTAACCAACTGACGAGAGAACATGGTATTATAGGGGATAGCGCTTTTGGCTTTCCTGTTGATCAAGAGCCGATGAGTTTTATTACCACTCTTGAAAGGCTAAAAGCAGATGGTGGACAGTATGAGGAGTCGGCATCTGAGATCTTTCTAAATATAACGAATGGCAATCAGGAGGAGCTAATACCAGAGAATCTTGATATTATTGGGGTTGTTGTAACGGGGACGCCTAGTGAATTAAAAAAATATCAGGATGTACCGATTATTCGAGGGGCTATATTAGGTGCTACAACAGATAAATATTAAACTGATAGAAAAACGTTGTGGTCATAGAGCCACAACGTTTTTGACTTATTGATCAGTTGAAAGTAACGGGATCATCCGGTAATTTCCCTCAAATAAATGTAGGGAAGGGTATGTAAATTGCAGGTTGTGGAACTTCCATTTTCCCTTTTCTTTGATGGCGGTCGCCTCAAAGCGGAATTCCCATAAAGCCTCTTCACCGAAGGATAATTCTTTTATTGTATGAGCAATCTGCTTTTGTGCTTTAAAAAGCTGTCCCTCTCCTTTACCCTCTTTTTGTAGCGTTTCTTTCATTCCATGTAATTCTTTTTGAAGGAATTCATTAGAAAGAAAAGATTTTCTGAATATCCCGCTTGTTATAATAGAGGCCGTATCACCCTCTGTATGAATAAGTGCTTCTTCTATATTTAGAACGAATTCATCCCACTTTTGTCTTTGAAGAATTAGAATTTTTTCAATATGGTTGTTTCCGATAGCAGCTGGGTTTTCATTTGGATCAACGACATAATTATCGTCATACGATGAAAAGAGTTTTTTAATCAATTGTGTTGGATTCGTTTTGCCTAAATAATGGGCCCGTAAGTTATGGAGAAGCTCCGTAATTTCTTCTCGACATTCATCATCAAATAATTCGTTATAGTGTAGCATTCTCTTCTTTATTTGGTTATAATACTTAAGCGAATCGGGGTTATTTTTATCTATTCTCCACTCGGGGAAGCTTTTCATAGGGACAGAGAAATGTAATCTGTTTATCCGAAAGCTTTGGTCTTGTCGAACCAATCCACCTGATAGTCGAATAGGAAAAGTGAGAGGTTCTTTTTGTTTATGAGCAAATGACTTCATAATAAAGAGTAGCTTTTCGTTTAGCATCGCTACCCTTGCTGCCGGAGAAAAATGGACAAACCGACCGTTTTTCTTGAAGAAATCGTCGACTAAGTCTTGACGCCATTCCTCCGCATCCTCAGTAGTATCCCAGCTAATCGTACTATCAGCTAAAAACCACGCACTATTCCCTTTAGTATTAATCTTGGCGTTCTCAATATTTACGGTAAGATTCCCCCAGTACATCCAATCACTCTTAAGTAATTCTTTTAATTCATTACGTCCGAAACACCATTCACTACGAGAAGTTCCGACCGTAATCATCCGTTCGTTCTGTACAAATACTTCCCCTATGAAGTCATCTAGAACCTCTACATTTCGTTTTGTATAGCCTGCTTGAAACTTTGTTAAAACCTTTTTTATTTTTATTACATCCTCTTGATTTAAAGGCGTTTTCACCATCATATTTTCCATACTCCTTATAGTAGATTGATAATAATGAAGTTTACTAGTAGAAAAAGCAACTATGAATCTTAGTTATAACGTACCGCTTTCGAGGAAGGAGTGATAGGGAAAGGATGGTTATAAATGAAACAATACCTAAGGATAGGAAAAACCCCTACACTTTTAATGAAAGTAGGGGTTTGGTATGGAATGGACTAGAATCTCATTTTTACCATTCTTTCGGTTGATAGTTTAAGTCTTGGAATAATTGTTTCTTTTCTTTCTTTGTTAAGTCACGCCATTGGCCGATAGGAAGATTACCTAAATGAATATTCATAATTCTAACTCGTTGGAGCCGGTATACTTCATAACCTAAAACTTCGCACATTCGACGTATTTGACGGTTTAATCCTTGAGTTAAGATAATTTGAAAATCAAATTTTGATAGCTGAGTCACTTTACATGGTAGTGTTTTTGTTCCTAAGATTTTGACACCTGCTGCCATTTTTTCTAGAAATTCAGGGGTTATTGGCTTGTCTACCGATACGATATATTCTTTTTCATGCTGATTTTCAGCTCGCAATATTTCGTTGACAATATCGCCATCGTTTGTCAGAAGGATTAGTCCCTCTGAATCTTTATCCAGACGACCAATATTAAAAATTCGTAAAGGGTGGTTAACAAGGTCGACAATATTTCCTTTTACCTTCTTTTCCGTTGTGCTCGTAATTCCGACGGGTTTGTTTAAAGCGATATACACATTATTCCGCGCCATTCGAATCGTTTCTCCGCTGACCTTTACTTCATCTCCAGGCTCCACCTGGGTGCCTATTTTCGCGACTTTTCCATTAATGGTGACTCTTCCTTCATTCACTAATTTATCGGCTCCACGCCTAGAGGCTTTTCCAGCTTCACTAATGAATTTATTTATACGCATGTTCACTACATCCTTAATATTTAGAAAGTTATAGCTTTAAGAATACCCAAATATGCCGTTGTTTTCAAGAAGGGTCTATAGTTGATGAACATATTTCAGAAACTTGGCGGTTAGAAGTGAATTCGTTATGATAAGGTTATTGAAATAGATAGGAGTGAATAAAATGGAACAAAAAATAAAAACAATTGGTGATAGATTTTATTATATGACCCCTGTTTCGGAAACGGACCGTCCCATATTAGGCATGGTCGTTGGGGATGAAAAGACATTGATGATTGATGCGGGCAATTCGGAAAATCATGCCCATCTATTCTTAGAAGAGCTTGCTAAACGACAAGTGAAAAGTCCCGATATCGTTGCTTTAACTCATTGGCACTGGGACCATATTTTTGGTCTACCTACTTTAGCCAATTCCATCTCTATTTCATCCATTGAGACAAAAAAGGCGATGGAGGAGCTCATCCCTTTATCTTGGTCAGATGAGGCAATTGATGAAAGAGTTAGACAAGGAACGGAAATAGAATTTTGTGCGAACGCAATTAAGAAAGAGTTCGTCGATCATCGTAACATTACGATTGCCTTACCAACTATCACATTTGAACAGAGATTAGAGATAGACCTTGGTGGTATTACATGTATTTTAGAGAAGGTAGGCGGAGACCATGCCGAGGATTCTGTAATTATCTACATAAAAGAAGAAAAGATCCTATTTTTAGGAGACTGTATTTACCCCGATATCTTTTCGAAGCAAATAAACTATACAATGAAAAGAACGTTGAAACTAATAGAGGATTTAGAGAGCTTTGATGCAGAAACATATATTTATTCCCATGGAAATGCTGTCTCAAAACAAGAATTTAATCAAGAAGTCAACCTTTTAAAAACGATAGCAAAGTATACGGAGCATTACAAAGGTGATCAAGGAAAGATTAAGCAGGCATATGAAAAGCAGGAAAATAGAGAACTTACAGAAGATGAACTTGAGACGATTAGTTTTTTTGTTAATGGATACGAAATGTCGATGTAAAATGTAAGCCAATTTGGTAACGTGAATAGGAACTAAAGGTGAAATAATAGAATAAGTAAAGATAAAAAAGAAAAGGAGGAATGGAATTGATCTCATATGGAGAAGTCATGGCAACACTAGAAGAGCTAGGAAGCGAGCAAACGAAAACCATCTTCAAAAAGCATGGTGCGATGGAGCCTTTATTTGGAGTGAAGGTGGGTGACTTGAAAAAGCATCTACTGAAGAAAGTGAAAAAAAACCAAGACTTAGCGTTGAGGCTTTATGACTCGGGAAATAGTGATGCCATGTATTTAGCCGGTTTAGCTGTAGATCCGAAGCAAATGGCAAAGGATCAGCTTCAGCACTGGGTGAAGCAAGCAAATTGGTATATGTTAAGCGAATATACCGTTGCACAAGTAGCGGCTGAATCGCCGTTTGCTTTAGAGTTAGCAAGAGAATGGATGGCTTCTAAAGAAGAAATGATTGCTACAGCAGGATGGAGTACGTATGCCAATTATTTATCGATCACAGCCAATGATCAAATTCCAGCGGAAGAAGTAAAATGTCTATTAGAAAAAGTGGAACAAACGATTCATGAGGAAAGAAATCGTGTTCGTTATGTCATGAACGGCTTTGTCATTTCTGTGGCAGCCTATTATCCTCCTTTAACAGATAAAGCAAAGCGAGTTGCTGAAATTACTGGGAAAGTAAAGGTAAATATGGGGGATACGGCTTGTAAAGTCCCGCTTGCGACTCAATATATTGAGAAAATAGAAAAGAGACAGGCGATTGGAAAGAAGCGTAAAACGTGTATTTGTTAATATCCTCTTGTTTCGACTACGGTTTAATTTTTAGGAAAAGACATGAAAAGGGGCGTTCCATCAGTCGATTTGTCGACGATGGGACGCCTCTTTTTAAAGACTAATCCTTTTCAAGCAGCTCTTTCTTCTATATCGTCTAGTTTTTAATGCTGCTTTTCAGAAGAAAGCTCAGCTGCAATGGAAATGGTAATACCGACAGTTATGAAGAACCCCATCATCATCAGTGTCATGCGAACGTCTCCTTTCCTCGCTTATTTTTTGGTAAGAGGCGTCGCTTGATGCTTGTTCCCCATTTGGATGTGTATTGTCTACTATATCGATCTAAACCAATTCTCCCTGCACTATAGGCAAATACGAAAAGAGTTAAATGGATGATCAACATTTGTAAATCGAGTCCAGATCCAAAGGTCATCAAAAAGGAGAAGTTCATGATGGCTCCCATTAATGCGGAAAAACGAGTAAATAACCCCAATAAGAGGGCAATCCCAACACTTAATTCTCCTACAGTAACTAAAAGCTCAAAGATCGCCGTATTTGGGAGAACAAATAACTTCATAAAACCTGCCCACCAAGATGGAAGTGTTCCGCTTTGAACTTGCGCTTCTAACATTGGTGTTATATTAAAATCAAAAATCAATTTACTTTCAGCGTTTGAAAGCCATGTATAACTAAGGTAAATTCTTGCGACCAAAAATGCCAAAGCAACGAGTAAACTATTCTTTATGAAATGATTCATATTGACGGTCCTCCATAGAGTAATTGTATTTTGGGGTGTAAATCTCCTATTATTTTGTGAATTTCTTCACATTACTGTGCACACATGTAGTAATTTTCGACGTCCCCAATTGCCCACATCAGAGCAAAACAAACTAAATTGTGAAACAAGTCACATATTTAATGAAAATGAAAAAGCAAATCTTTTCAACTTTGATTATTACTAGGGAAAAGAATTTCCTTTAAAATCATTGTATAAAAAAAGGGTATAAAAGTAAAAAATAATGCCTGAGAGGTCGAGATCGCTCTTTAACCCTTCTAGTAAGTAGTTTAATAGATTGAGAAAGTTATAATAATATCTATCCTTTCCTGTAACGTAACATTAAAATAGATTGGGAACTTTTTTACTAAATAATATAAGTCTTTTTTTAATTTGTTTCGTCTTAATAAGTGAGGTGATGGAAATGCCTGAAGATCAAGAGTTAATCGATGAAATATTAGGTGGTAGTCAAGCTGCAATGGAAGTATTAACGAGAAAATACTATAAACCAATTTATGCTTTTGTTTACCGTAAAGTGGGGAACAAGGAGATGGCCTACGATTTAACACAAGAAATCTTTATAAAGGTCATTCAAAAAATACAAGCTTATTCGAGTAAAGGCACATTTAAAAGTTGGCTTTATTCTATCGCTGTTAATCATTGCAGAGACTATTGGAGAAGTGCGGACTATCGTAATAGTACTCAGCAATCAGAGCTAATTGAAAATATTGAATGTGAACAAAAAAATGTATCCTATATATTCGAAAAAAAGGAAACGCGCAAACAAGTGACAGCTGCCATTAATCTTCTTCCAGATTATCAGCGTGAAGCGCTTATTCTCAAATATTATCACCATATGAAAATAAAAGAGATTGCAGAGGTGACAGAGACGAGTGTGTCAACGGTCAAATCTAGACTAAAACAGGGATTAAACAAACTAGCCAAACAGCTTGAGAGGGGGGAAAACGATGAATCGACGAGAGTACGAAAAAGATGAACAGTTAACGGATATGGTTATGGAGGAGGAATTGGAGGAATGGGCTGAGCTGTTAGATGAATTTGATGTGGAATATCCAGATGAAGCTAAAATGATGCAAACGATTGAAGCGATTCGACCGTTTGTCCCTGTTAAAAAAAGCAAATGGCGTCCTGCCTATGAGAGTGTTTCGGCTCTATTAAGGCAATCTTTACATGAATTGCTGTACATTAGTCCCCTCTTTTGGGGGTTAAATAGCCTATTTATGATAATGGGTTTATTAGCCGTTTTTATTTCCGAGGAAAATCCTTATACGATTTTGATGATCCTTTCACCCATTCCTACTTTAACGGGGTTAGTCGAAATTGTGAAAAGTCGCTATATGGATATGGAAGAGCTGGAAATGTCATTTAAATACAACCTCCAGGAAATCATTTTATCTAAAATGGTTGTCATTGGAGGGTTTAACTTATTCATTAATGTACTTTTAACCGTCATTATCTCTGTTTTTGATCAAGAAATATGGATGTGGAAATTGATTTTATATTGGATCACACCTTTTACTATCATTACAACTATTTCTTTACTTATTGTTTATCGATTTAGACATGTCTATGCCATTACTATGGGACTTTTAATGTGGATTATGTTTGGCGGTTTTATAAGCCAATTTACAGAATACATCGAAAAGATTCCGACAATCGTCTATCTTTTGCTAACACTTATTGCTTCAATTTTGGCCATTTTCCAAGTGACGCAAATTTATAAAAGGGGTATTACTTATGAATATAACCATCACGAATCTTTCTAAAAATTTTGGCGATAAACAAGCTTTAGTTGACCTTAACATTGAGTTTACGACAGGTGTTTACGGTATTCTAGGGGCAAATGGTTCAGGGAAATCGACTTTTATGCGCATTCTAGCGAGTGTTATGAAGCCAAGCACTGGAACAATTTACGTAAACGGTCAGGATATCGTGACTATGGACCAAAACTATCGAGACATGATTGGGTACTTACCTCAATATGTGGGATTGTACAAAAATTTCTCTGCCGAAAAATTTTTAAAGTATATTGCTTCGTTAAAAGGATTGTCAAAAGAGGCGTCTGTAGAGAAGGTGAAGGAAGTCCTTCATTTAGTCGGCTTGTTTGATCACCGTAAGGAGAAAGTTGGGAAATTTTCAGGAGGAATGAAGCGTCGTGTAGGAATTGCTCAAGCCTTATTAAATGACCCTAAAATACTAATTGTGGATGAACCGACAGCAGGTCTGGATCCGAAAGAAAGAATTCGGTTTAGAAACCTGTTATCTAAAATTTCTATGAGTAGAATCGTCCTATTGTCCACCCATATCGTATCAGACATCGAATTTATTGCGAAGGAAGTAATGATATTAAAAGCAGGTCACCTCATAAAAAAAGAGTCACCACAAATGCTGTTAAAAGGAATTGAAGGAAAAGTATGGTCTCTCCTTGTCGATGAACAGGATATTGGTGATTACCAATTAAGGTATAAAGTAGGGAATATTACTCGTCACCACGATCAATTTCAATTACGAGTGTTGAGCGAGGTCGCACCTCATCAAGACGCTCAAAATGAAATGCCGAATTTAGAAGACTTATATTTATATTATTTTGATGAGGAGGCTACCGTCGAGTAATGCAATTATTAAAATACGAATTATATAAAATTTTTAAGCAGAAGATCATTTATATTACCTTTTTCCTTTTATTGATTTTCTCAACAGGCTTTACCCTTGACTACTTTGACCATTAATTTCATCTATTTGTAAAAATGTTCTTATTTCCTTTATTGTGAGCGCTAGTAGTTTTGCAATCCCTTTAATTATGTACGATATGATTCAAGTTAATTGGTTGAGGGATGCCATGACCCTTTCACATAGCAGCATAATGAAAGGGGAATATTTATTTATGTACTTTACAACGATTAATGCATTTGGAGTTCCTATTTTATACCCGATTTTAGCTGTTATTTTGTTACTACTGTCAACGATTCTATTCATTATAAGTCTTTTCCGAGTAATGAAGCATAAAGAAGTGTTGTCATAAATTTTGAATTACAATAAATCCCAAACAGAAGGGCTTCAGTTTATGTTATCTGAGGCTTTTTTATTTTCTATAATGGAATAAATAATAGGTAGGTTTTTAACAGTCGATAGGCTTTCCTTGATCTGATTCTCTTTTTAGCTCAACTACACCAAGGGTGACGTGAAAGCGGCTAGATGGGTTTATTTTTTGGACTAATTGAGAGAAAAAAATTGAAAATGGAATTTTCCATCTAACAAAGCATGAGGGACGAAAAATAGTTAGGTTCACAGTAGAGGAGCATATTCCGTAGAATAATCAACAAAATTTGATAAAACATAGCCTATTAAGCTAGTAATAGTCAAAAGGAGTTATAAAACTTATCTCGTTGTCTACTAACGGGTACTAAACGCGGATTCTTAGCTGTATTTTATAAAATCATAGATTTTCTATTCTTATAGTGGAATATGTCAATTATTAAAAACAGTTTTAGAAGATGCGTGTATTAAATAACAATATTGTTACGTGTACGTTTTTATTTTATTTTATAGGCTATGGTCAACGAAAATTCGAATATATTCAACAAAAACCTACTCATTGAGTAGGTTTCTTTTATTTTTTATTATCGTTAAGGTCGTCAACATAATAATATTCTTCTTCTTCTCTTGTGTTCAAGAGATAATACCCAAATTTAGATAATGAGTACATTAAGAAAAGAATAACTAAAACCCTAGATGAGGGGTACCCATAGTGAAAATACGGATCTATTAAAACATAAATAGGTATTATTATGGAGAGGACAATAAGAAAGTACGCAAAAAAAGTTCTTTTTTCCATATCCAATCCGCCTTATAAATTTTTTAATCAAATAAATAATACCATGCTTTATGGATTAAAAAAACTACTTAAATAGAGGGAGTAAAAATAAAAAGTAAACCATATAAATGAAAGTACACAAAAATGTAAACATGTATACCAAAAACGTACACAAGTGTACAAAAATGTAAACATGTTTACGTGAACCGTACACGAGTATACGAAACCAGTATACATGCCGGTGT
Organism: Bacillus spongiae; assembly: GCF_037120725.1. Classification (NCBI taxonomy): domain Bacteria; kingdom Bacillati; phylum Bacillota; class Bacilli; order Caryophanales; family Bacillaceae; genus Bacillus; species Bacillus spongiae. The sequence continues at coordinate 70,990 of NZ_JBBAXC010000012.1, read as the reverse complement.
TAAGCGTTGTGTACTAGTTTCGTATACAACGATGACAACAAGTATACAAGTGTACAAGCAAAAAATGTAGATTATTTTTTTCTATTAGACAAAATACGTCATTGACCACTACCCTTTGATTCCTGTACGCTTAAATTAAATATACTAAATATTCAATCTTTTATTGAAAGGAATGGTATAGTGGCTCATTCACGAATTGCTGCTGTTGATGTCGGAAATGATTCGCTGAAAGGTATTTTTGGAAAGCTAGATTCGAAGCTTAGTATTCCTAATGTAGTGGCCAGAGACATTGAAGATCGTCCGATAATTGGAATTGAAGAATTAGATGAGCAAGATCCACTTACAGGCATTCATATTCGTGTTCACTCCCCTGCACTAAAAGATAATAATGCGATTTATCGAGTGGGACATTTAGCGGCTAAAAGTAATAATTCAGCTGAGCTTGATCCAGGTAGTAGTAAATCTGAAGAAGATCAGACATTGATTCTATTATTTGCTGCCCTTGCGCTAGATGCTGTGGAAGCGAAGGAGTTTAAAAAGAAAAATAATGTGATTGGAGCCACCTATACGTTAGGAACAGGGTTACCTCTTCGTGAAGTAAAGGAAGGAAAGGACGTTGGGTATCGTTCCAGCCTTCTTGGAGCGGTCCATCAAGTCGAATTCCTTGTTACCCCTAAATATCAAGGTATCAAAGTAAGTATAAAATTGGATGAAGTGAAAGTATATCCCGAAGGGTTTGCTGCGTTTATTAACCTTGTGATGGATGATCAACTGAATATTATTAATCAAGATCTGATTGATAAACGGATGATCATTCAAGATATTGGGGGGTTATCGACAGATATCGCTGTTATTAAAAATCGCAAAGTCGATGATGATAAAGCTCAAGGCTTTAATCTTGGGGTGTCTGAGGCACTTGAGCAAATTCGCGAAGAAATTCGAACCCGTCATGGGGTCGAATTAGACAGTCGTCGCGATGTCGTGGAGATTATTACAAAGAAAAATGATCGCAATCATATAATGGTGAAAGGGAGCCGGACAAGCGTTCATGATATCGTGAATCGAATCTTGCTTGAGCTCGCTAAAAAGCAATATCGTCATCTCCGTAATATTTGGCAAAGAAATTCACAAACGGAAATTTGTTATTTTATTGGTGGAGGCTCCATCGTACTAAAGGAATATATAAAAACACTGAATCATAATTTGGATGGGTATAATATCGATTTTTTTGAAGATGAGCAAGAAAGTATTTGGATGATGGTCAATGCATACTATAAGCTAATTTCTGACTATGTAGGTCGCCAGAAAAAAACAGAAGATAAGCTAGTGAAAACAAAATAAGGTGATACGATGAAGGGGACAGGATTAAGGAGGGGGCAACCGATTACCTTCCGCATACCATCAAATACGCCAGATTATGTATTAAAGTACTTACAGCAGTTAAAGGAAAGAGAGCGTCGAAATTTCTCTAGTGCAATCGCCGAGTATGTCATTAAAGGTGTAGGTCAATCTTATGCTAAGGAAAGAGATACAATAACGATACCCCTTCCAAATAGCTTAAGCAAAGTGGAGAAGGACTGGCTTAAACACGAGCATTCAGAAGCATTACTTGGAAATATCGTTTACCAGTTATTAACGAACCCAGTCAGGTCAACGGCCGTTTTATCGGCATTAATGAGTAACGACCAAGGTTTGGAGGGGGGCCTGCTTCCGAAAGGGGTTAATTCGGAGGAATTTACAGATGAAAAGGAATGGGAGGAGCGAGACCAAGAGATTTCTCTCCAAACGGACGATGATTTAGATAGCTTTGACTGGGAAAAGGCCACTAAACCGGAGGCTAAAGAGGCGAATAAAACGGAAGAGAGTATGGAAAGCTTATTAGGTGATTTTTTAAATCAAATGAATCAATAGTGACGTGAGATAATTGTATTCATAGAAAAATCCTCGGTTCTATGTAGACCGAGGATTTTTTTGTTGCTTCATGTCTTAGCGGTCTTACTTTATAACTAGAAGCAAGATAAAATAGGGTTGACCCTGATGCTATGCCTCTTGTAAGTTGACCGCCTTTTGTTCTTCGTCGCCTTCATCCTGGTTGGATGTGCGAAGCGGAATTTCCTTTAAAAATAACGTCGTAAGTAAGCCTAGCACCACAATGACAGCTCCCCATAAAAAGACACCTGCTAAGGACACGTTGAGTGCCTCTTTTAGAGTGAGAATAAAGGAGTCAAAGCTGCTGGCCATTTCTTGTGGAAAAGATGAACGCATATTTTCCATTTGTTCAGGGCTCATTAATAGCTGAGGATCCTGTAATTGAGTCATATCTACTTCTGCTTCTGAGGAAGACTGCGGTAGTGTTGGCTGTACAGCTTCCATCTCTTTTTCCATAATACTTCCCATAATCGTTCCAAAAATCGCTACTCCAATCGTCCCACCGATTTGTCGAAAGGTTTGCATGGCAGAGGTTGCGACACCAAGGTACTTATGACTTACAGCATTTTGAACAGTAATGTTAAATACAGGCATGTTCAAGCCTAAGCCGATTCCAATAATGACTAGTTGAATAATCAATTGCGTTAAAGACGACCCTATCTCAAGTTTGGAATTTAAAAATAATCCAATTGCCATAATGGCAAAGCCTAGTAGGGAGAAGAATTTATATTTACCCGTCTTCGTAATCAAGTTTCCAACAATAATACTTGCAATAACCATCGAAATCGTCATAATCATTTCGATTAAGCCTGATACTGTCGCGGATTCCCCTTGCACTCCTTGAACATAAAATGGTACATACATAATGGTCCCGAACATCCCCATCCCTAAAAAAAGACCGGCGACAATGGACACAGTAAATACACTATTTTTAAATAGATAAAGCGGCAGTACAGGACTTTTAGCTTTACGTTCAACGATAATGAATAACGCTAGTGAAATGATGGTTAAGGCAAATAAACTGATGATTGGAAGGGAAGACCAATCGTACTTATTTCCACCCCAAGAAAACCCTAATAACAAGGAGATAATCATCATGGTTAATAAAAGCGAACCTAGATAATCAACGGATTCTGATTTTGTACGTTCATGAGCTGGATATAGCTTTAAAATCAGTGCAAAGGCAATAATTCCTAACGGCAAGAATACCCAAAAAACCCAGTGCCAATCGTAGTTATCAACGATATATCCTCCAAGTGTAGGCCCGAATAAGCTTGATAGTCCAAATACTCCACCAAGAAGACCTTGCCAGCGACCTCGCTCTCTTGGGGAAAAAAGATCTCCAACTGTTGTAAATGCTGATGACATAATCATTCCAGCCCCGAACCCTTGAATTCCTCGATAAATGATGAGCTGGGTAATTGTATCAGACGTTCCACTTAAAAAAGCTCCAACAGAAAAGATTCCTATTCCAATAAGAATAAATACCTTTCTTCCATAAATATCAGATAATTTTCCAACGAGCATAGCTGTAATCGTAGATGCTAGCATATAGATGGTAAATACCCAATCGAAATATTGCATTCCCCCAATTTGGGCAATGATTTTAGGTAAAGAAGTTCCGACAATCGTCATATTGACTGCCGCAAAAAACATTGCCGCCATAACCGCAATCATAATCAAGACCTTTTGTCTATTTTCTAAATGTTCCAAGAGTTTTCCTCTCCTTTCTTTTCTTCTAATAACCATTTTGCTTTTTGAACATAGAACGTTAAAGAAGAATCCGAAGATGATTCTTCAATGTATGATAGTAATGCTTCCATCAAAAATTTTCGGGGTTTCGAGTTCTTCCATTCTTCTTCTAACAACAAAACGGAAGAAAGGAACGGATCCTCTACCTTACTCTCGGATATCATGATGCTTTCCTTTATTGACTGGATAAGGGAAGAAATCGTTTCTTCACTTTGCTTTATATCACTGTGATCACCAAAAATAGGAATCAATTCTCTATTAGTGATTAATACTTGATTTGGCCTTGATTTCAAATCTAAGACAAGTGCATCTAACCGTTGAACTAGAAAGGTAGCAATTTCTTCGACAGGTTTCTCCTGTTGAGAAACAGCTAAGAGCATCAAATACTCCTTCATCATTCCTTGAAGCATCACAACAAGGTCCCAAACAAAGGGCTTCACTGCATTCCCGTATGCTTTGAGTAAAATATCTCGTTGCCATTTCATAATTCTCGACTTCATTTGCTGTCTTAAAGAATTTAATTTGTAATTATCTTTAAATGGAATCTCCTTTAACTGGAGAATAAAGAACTCGCGCTTTGCAATAAAATCTTCCATTTGAAGCGTTAACTGTTTTGTGAGCCATTCAGTGCTCGATGAACTATCCTCCATATGCACAAATGTTGCTTTTTCAAAAAGTTCATTTTGAAAAAAGGTGCATACACCAATAAACAAATCTTCTTTAGATGGGAAATATTTATATAGAGAGCCTTTGGATATGTTGCACTCCTCTGCAATTTCCTGAACAGAAGTTGCGTAATACCCTTTTTCCGAAAAAAAGGATAAGGCGGTTTCAATTATTTTTTTTTCTTTAAGGTCCATCACTTATTCTCCTTAAGTAAAACTTTTAAGTCATTTACAGAACTGATTAGTCATTTTATTGTAAGCGAAAGGAAAAAAGAAGTCAATGAAGGAAAATTGGAATAAAGCAGGAGAGTGAATGAACTCTTTTAAAGGGATAGTTCCTTTCGTTTCGGAAAAAATACAAAGAAGAGGAGGTTTTAGGAATAAAAATAAAAAACGATTGAATGATCTGTTCGTCATCCAATCGTTTAGTCACTATTCTCCACCACCACCGCCGGATCCACCACTGTCTCCACCACCAAATCCACCATCAAAGTCACTGCTCTCTCCGTTGTCAAAATGACTGCTATATCCACCTTTTTTTCTCCTCTTTTCTTCATTACTACTTTCACTAACAAAAATCAAAATAAAGAGGATAGGTAAAAAAAGTATTATAAATAATTCAAACATCATCGTATCTCCCTTCAAATCTGATACTATTTCTACGAATTATGTTAGTAAAAAGTTTCATTTTTAAACATATATACTATTAATTCGTTACTGCAATTGTTAATAAAAACAACCTGAAGGGTAAAAGCTTTTTTGAGGAAGAAACTTGTAGAAAGAGTGAGAAAACGTTCAAATTATAAGTAAAGTTAAGTTGTACGGCGTATGTTTTCTATTTCCAAATGCCTCAATATTTTTAAAGGTTACGTGATTCGAATTTCTAACTTTCTAGGACCACTATGGACTTATTTGAGAGAAGATGAGGCCTGCCTGCTTCCGACAGCTTGCCTAAAAAGTGATCGTTTAGTTAACTATGTAGCAGCCTATACCTTCCTATATTCCTTTCCACTAGTGGTTGGCTGATGAAGAACATCAATGTCTCCCATCTTGATCGTCTTAGAGAAAAGTGGGTGTTTACTGACCATTTCCTTAGTTGTTTCTTTTATAGTTGAATCATTATTTTTTGTTTTAGCTTCTACACTACAAGCTGCTATAGCAGCAAAAACGGCTAGCATCAAAAATGCAGTAATTCTTTTCATGATGACGTCCCCCTTTTAATTTACAAAAAAAGTATATCATTATTCCATTAGAAATAATACTAATTTATTCCATATTAAGAATAAATAGTATTTAATTAAATTAAAGGATGTTCATGATAGAGGATTCTTCTGACGATAAGGAGAAAGGAACATGTTTGTAGAATAATAAGAGAAGTTCATAAAAGGGAAAAAAATGAACGGAGTAGAGAGTAGTAGAGGAATTATGAATCACTAGAACAAAGTTTGACAAAGCGTTCTCCCAACAGGAGGACCCTAAAGGGATATTTGTTAAAAGTGCTAGTTTTTTAAAATGAATAATACTTTCAGGAAAAACTAAAAATACTACATACAAATGATCTTTGTAACGCTTTTCGCGTTCCGCTTCCTTAATAAATTTATACCGAGATAATTATACGATTGTCTTAGATGGTGACGAATAGACCAGCTTTCTTAGAAATGCTAATGTAAACAGATGGAAAAAGCACAAAATAGGGAAAAGGATGCTCGAATACGAGCATCCTTTTCAATTAGCAGCATCATTATTTTAACTTAAACGAGCTTTTTAGCGATACAATCCGATTAAAGACAATTCTTTCATCTGTCGTATGCTTTGGATCGACATTAAAGTATCCGTGGCGGAAAAATTGGAATTTGTCTTGAGGTGAAACGTCTTTCATATTTGGTTCGATAAAGCCGTCAAGGACTTGTAATGAGTTTTCATTTACGCGTTCAAGAATGGATTTTTCACTATTCGACTCGTCCTCATCACGAATTAATGGCTCATATAAACGGAATTCAGCTGGGATTGCTTGACTAGCATCGACCCAATGAAGTGTTCCTTTTACTTTTCGACCGGTAAAACCGCTGCCGCTCTTCGTTTCTTGATCGTACGTACAATGAAGCTCAATTACATTACCTTCATCATCTTTAATGACGTCTTCGCACTTAATAAAGTAGGCATGCTTAAGGCGAACTTCGTTTCCTGGGAAAAGTCGAAAGTATTTTTTCGGCGGATTTTCCATAAAGTCTTCTTGCTCGATATAGATTTCACGAGAAAATGGAATTTGTCTTGTCCCCATATCTGGATTCTCTGGGTTAATATCGGCATCCAGCATCTCTACTTGTCCTTCTGGATAGTTTGTAATGACGACCTTTAAAGGACGGAGCACACCCATCGTACGAGGGGCTTTTAATTTTAAGTCTTCACGAACAAAGTGTTCTAACATTTGCTCATCAACGGCACCAGATCCTTTTGAAACACCTGTCGCGTGAACGAATTCACGAATAGCCTCAGGTGTGAAGCCACGACGACGAAAGCCTGAAATGGTTGGTAGACGAGGATCATCCCACCCATCGACTACATTCTCATCTACAAATGGCTTAATCTTTCGTTTACTCATAACAGTATTCGTTACGTTTAAACGTCCGAATTCAATTTGTTGAGGTTGGCTGTTCATTTCACACTCTTTGATGACCCAATTATACAATGGGCGATGATCTTCAAACTCTGTTGTACATAAGGAGTGTGTAACATTTTCAATAGCATCCTCAATAGGGTGAGCAAAATCATACATCGGATAAATACACCATTTATCCCCTGTATTGTGATGAGACGTATGAGAGACACGGTATAAAACAGGGTCACGTAAATTAATATTAGGTGAGCTCATGTCTATCTTTGCACGTAATACTTTGCTTCCATTTTCAAACTCGCCGTTTTTCATTCGTTCAAACAAGTCAAGATTCTCTTCAACAGAACGATTGCGGAAAGGACTTTCCTTTCCTCCTTCCGTTAGTGTACCACGATATTCACGTATTTCTTCTGCTGTTAAGTCATCAACATATGCTTTTTCTTTTTTAATCAATAAAACTGCACGTTCGTACATTTCATCAAAATAATTAGAAGCAAAGAAGAGGTTATCCCATTCATAGCCAAGCCAAGATATGTCTTCTTTCATCGAATCGACATATTCCTGATCTTCTTTTAATGGGTTTGTATCATCAAAGCGTAAATTTGCAGTACCGTTAAATTCTTCTGCTAGTCCAAAATTGATTACAATCGATTTTGCATGACCGATATGAAGGTAACCATTTGGTTCAGGTGGAAAACGAGTAATAATTTCACTGTGCTTTCCTGACTCTAAATCTTCTTTCATAATCGTTTTAATAAAGTTAGAGTTTTCCAACTAAATCAACCTTTCCCTTTTATGTATATGTGTTAAAGAACAAAAGCTACAAAGTATAATGGTCTATTATAGCAAATGTGCGAGCGTATTAAAATGCTCCTTACCTAAAGTTTTTCCAGTTAAGAAGTGATATAAACGACTTTTTGTTTAGACAAAAGTGCAAGACGTCACTCTGCTAGATAATCTATTGTCATAGTAAATAATTAAAAAAGGTGAACGACTATTTGAAGTCTGGACTAAATCCGCAATTACGGGTTTGAAAATAATCTTAAGTATAGAGAAGAATTAGCATTATTAGGAAATCTTTCACCAACTATTAAACGAATGGTTACACAAATATAAAGGCTACTCCTATAATTACACCGGTAACAAATAGATTAATTAAACAAAATCCCATAATATCCTTTGCTTTTAATCCTGCAATCGCTAATGCTGGTAGAGCCCAAAAGGGTTGTATTAAGTTTGTCCAAGCATCTCCCCAAGCTACGGCCATAGCTGTTACGGATGGCTTAATCCCAAGCTCTGCCCCTGCTGGTAACATGATAGGAGCTTGCACGGCCCATTGACCTCCACCTGATGGAACAAAAAAATTAATAATTCCAGCACTAATAAAAGTAAATAATGGAAAAGTGAGCTCAGTTGAAAAGGAAACAAACCAAGAGGACATTTTCTCTGCGAGTCCCGAAGATACCATCATGCCCATAATTCCAGCATAAAAAGGAAATTGAATAATAATTCCACTAGAACCTTTTACGGCATTATTCACGGAGGCTAGGAAGTTTTTTGGACGTCCGTGAAACAAAATACCTAAAAATAAAAAGGCAAAGTTGACAATATTTAAATTTAGTTCAAACCCATTAGCGGAGAAATAAATAACAACAAATAGTAACCCTAGTCCCCCGATTAACATTGATAAAACAAAGCTATTTTCCATTTTGTCAGCAGGTGATGTCGATGAAGTGGCAGCAATGGGGGGAGCTTCGTCTAGCAATGCTGGATCGATTGTAAATGATTGATCTTTGTTATACATTAGGCGATTTACAATGGGGAGTATGATAACAATGGCCAAAATAATGAAGAGGTTAAAGCTCGAGAAGATGGTTTCACTTGTTGGAATAATGCCAATTAAGTCCGTTGAGAAATGCCCCTCTGTTGCAATGGTAAGGGGAATCGAGCCAGCGAGTCCACCGTGCCAAATAATAAATCCAGAATAGGCACTTGCAATTAATAAACGATAATCGACTCCTTTCACTTGGCGGGCAAGTTCTTTTGCAAAAAGTGCCCCAATGACAAGTCCGAAGCCCCAATTAATCCAGCTAGCAAGCAAAGAGATTAGTGTGACTAGTATAATAGCTGAGCCTGGTGATGTGGCGAAGCTTGCGAGAAATGAAAGTGCTTTTTTAAAAAGAGGACTACTAGCAAGAACGTAGCCAGTTAATAAAATTAAGACCATTTGCATTGAAAAGGTTAATAGATTCCAGAAGCTCTCTCCCCAAATCGTTATAAGATCCTTCGGATTAGTAGGGGTGAAAATTAACGCAAAACCAAAAACAACAAAGGTTAACAAAATGACGAATAAAAAAGGGTCTGGTAAGTATCTTTGCATCATTTTGTTTGACCAGGACGTTAATACAGTAAACATCAAATTCCTCCTCTCTTTTCTAAATGCTAACAAATAAATGATAATGACAAAAGACTAAATTTTCAAAAAAATATTGAATGACGACAATAGGGCCTGTAAAAATATAAAAAGCGCTTCATAAAACACTCTAGAGTACTTCGAAAACGGTACATGGTTTGAGTGAATATGCGGGCGCTTTTATGTAAGATTTTCATAATATTGTTTTTTTATTTGCATTCATAGAGCTATATAATAGACTATAAAAATAGACAAAACGTATAAAACAGAAAGGTTCTATTATGAGCAAAGAGGAGTAAGGGAAATGAAACAAGACTATGTAATTCAAGGTGTTCAAATGGATCATCAAACTCGCTGTAAACATTACGCCAAAAATGTAGATATTATCGCTATAAAATTTAAGTGCTGCCAAACCTATTACCCGTGCTATCAGTGCCACCAAGAGCTAACGGATCATTTACCGATCATTTGGTCAAAAGCAGAACAGAACGAAAAAGCGATTCTTTGCGGAAATTGCAAGCAGGAGTTGACCATAGAACAGTATAAGAAGTGTCAGTCCCGTTGCCCGTTATGTTTAGCAAGCTTTAATCCGGGCTGCGAAAACCATTCTCATCTCTATTTTGAATGAAGAGAGTGAGAGCGGCTGCTGCTCTCACTCTCTCATCATAAATGACATATAGGTGATTGTAATTATATTTATAAAAGAGTTGACATCATATAAGAAAATTGGACATATTAAGACTGCTTGAAAATGTTTCATGTCTATTCAATTAAGTAATAGAATAGATAAATAATCATGTTGACCGGTATAAAGGAATGATTCATTCTCCTTATTTAATTCTTCACCATGAATGATAAAGTACAACGATCTTTTCATTTTCGATAGTGATGGAATAACCGATTCCTTCTTCAAGATCTATGGTTACAGGTTCCATTGTTTCAGCCACAATGCTGATGTTATCCATAATTCCTATTAGATCTGTATAGGTACTAAAATAATCTAGTAGAATAGCAGACTGGTTTAATGGAGCAGATGCCGCACCTAAGCTCATTTCAAAAATAGGTTCACCATCTTTCTCAATGAAGAAAAAGTCACTGTTAGTATAGCCGAACAGAGTGGCGTTATGTTTAGTAGCAAGGTTTGCTAAATTAGTGAAATTTTCATGGTTCATGAGATTAACTTTTTCTGGGGCTATGTCGATATCCAGAGAAACATCATTAGACGCTTCGATTGTTTCACTTTGTTCCTCATCTAAAGTACTAGGTGCTTGTTCTTCGAGTACAGTATTTTCAATCGTTTGGCCACTTTCTGTATGTTGCTCTTCCTCGTCTACAAGACTTTCGACATTATTTGAAGAGCTAGGTACTTGTTCTACTGTTTCCGCGTCTTCAATCGTATGACTATTTTCAACATTTTCGACTTGAACGAATGAGTCTACTTCCTCTACGCTAGATTGTTGATCTAGCTCCTGCTCCTCGTTTAATACAGTCTTTGGTACCTCTTCAGGCGCAACAGCACTGGATGAGTCTTGGTAATGAAATAAGGCAGCCGTTAAGAATAAGCTAGTGAATACAATAATTAGTCCAATTTTCTTTTTCATGTTCCCTCTCCTTTAATTTATTGTTACATGTATGTTACAAATATTACTTTTATATATCATTTTTATAACATATATTAATTTAATTGTCAAAATTTTTAAATGAGTGGGGTATTCATAGATTCGTTTACTAGCCGATATACCACACTCTCTTTTAGGCTTTCTATATATTAGACGTTTTAAACCTATAAAAAGTTTCATTTTTTCTGTCAGTTTCTTCTAAATACAATGTAATATTTGAAATAATGAATACTATAAATGTAATAGATATTCTATCTCTTCCAATGTTTTTTCAGAAAGATAGAAAGGAACAGAAAGTAGAAACCAAATTATGACGATTTTTGTAACGGGGCTACTAAGAGGAAAGACTATGTCGTCACAGCCATTTTGAAGCTAATCCTTTGATTGGTTAATAAGTATCAAGGGTCGGTGCCGAATTCTATTTATTATATTGGAACTCAATTACTAGAAGAGCTAGTAGAAAAAACGATCATCAATTTCATATTGATGCAATCTGTCAAAGTGAAAGTGACCTTTGCAGATTAACTATTTCAAAGAAAAATGGATACACTTATCTGACTACATGACGAGATAGACTAGCCTTTTTTTAACGAAGTATTTTGAAAAATATGGATAGTAAAACTTCCACTTACTGTGAACTCTTTTTGCATGTCTAAGTGTATAATTCCCCTTTAATAAATATGTAGCAAACACGATGAAAATACTAACTAGCAAGCAAGAGGTATTCATTAGTGAAATGAATACCTCTTGTCATGCCCTTAATCAGTTAAGGTCACTTACTAGATTATTATTGTCATCTCGTGTTTCTTTTAAAAACTCCATTATGCTCCCATCGCTATCCAGTGGTATAAAATACTCTCGTACGAATAGCTTCCCATTTGTCAGTTCATAGGCAATGAAAATATTTACAAAATCTTGAGCATCGTAACCTACGGTATGTACTGCAAAATCATCAGCATCTTCGGAAATTACGGTATATACTGGATCAGTCGATTTTATATAACGTTCTCCTTCAGATAACGCCATTTCATGCAGGATCAATACGTTATCAATAAAGTCTGCTTGATCAGTAAATATTTCTTGTCCGTTTGCTAACCGGTCTTCCATGTCCATTCGACTATATCCGAGATAGGCACCGTTAATCGAATTTTTTTTCGGTAGTCTATCTTCATAGTCGTTAAGGTAGAGTTGGACAAGGAATAGAATGCTGCTTAAGGCAATAGCATAGCCAAAAAAGCTTTTTAAAGATTGATAACTTATAATCTTCCATGTTTTTTGATAGGCCATTTCAACAATGATATAGCCGCTAATAGCACCAATAAAATAGCCTAAGTACACAGATTGACCTGAATAATACGCTCCAACTAGTAGCATGGAACAAACGGTTACTCCTACTTTTAGAACAGGCTGTAATAAACGGAAGTTTATCACTTGGCTTGTCACCTCAATGGAGCGGATACGGTAAAGGATGAGACCAAGCCAAATGAGTACTAGACAGAGAATGGGATAAATGATCCATATTGTTATAGGAAAACGTCCCATAGGAAAATAGTTATAAATCGTAAAGAGAGGTGACCAAAGCTCCACTCCTAGCGAATTCATGTAGCCTGATGGGAAGCCAAATAAGTGAGTTTCTAATTGATATAGGATTAATTGTATTAACATTGTAGGAAGAACGAGAAAAATATAAGTGAAAATTCCTTGGACAACCCCCAAGCTTGTGATCATTCCCACGACTACCGTAAATAGGAAGAGAAAAATGGTAAAAAAAGAGAATACGGCAGCCCATGTTACGATATTTCCGAAAGAAAAAGAAAAAGTAGCCGTTGGTTGAATAATGGTTATTAGTGCCACAAGTATGGTTGTTAGGCAAATAGGGGCTAATAGTAGAAAGAAGCCACTTATAAGGTGAGTACTATAGAGCGTCTCTCGTCTAATCGGTAAACTATGAATATAGTCAGCTGATTTTTTCTCTTGGAGATAACGGAATAGAAAAATACCAGCTAAGATTGGTACAGTAAAAAGGATAATTAATTGAAAAAAACCTTGAACTATAAACAAGTTATCGTTGATAGTTGTATTGTAGCTTTCAAAACTATTTCGCTGAAGCAATTGGATTGGGATGGCAAAAAAGAGTCCACCAAAGTATAGAAGCGATATCCACCCGTGCTGCTTTAAATCCTGTAAGAATATACCGGTATTAAAGAAGGATGTTTTTAATTTCATAGCCATGATCCCCCAATTCATAAATAAATAATTCCTCTAAAGTGAGTGGTAATAAATCCATGACAAGTGGTTGGAAGGTTGAGAAATTGCTTGCCACATCTTCTTGCTCCCCTCTCACGATAAAAAGAGAAATACTGCCTCGTCGTTCGTGATAAAGGATATTTGCTTTTTGTTGTATTTTTTCTTCGTCTTCCTTGTTTCGGAATGCGACTTGAATTTTGTGAGTAACGGCCTTTAAATCGTCTAGTTCTTTTTCTACAATGAGCTTGCCTTTATGCATAATGCCGACATGGTCACAAAGGTCTTCTATTTCATGCAAATTGTGAGATGAAATAATGATAGTTAATCCTCGGTCGGCCACATCTTGAAACAGTAAATTTTTTATTTCGCGTCTCATGACCGGATCCAGTCCGTCAATCGGTTCATCTAACAGTAATACTAGAGGCATAGATGAGAGAGAGAGCCAAAAAGCAACTTGTCTTTGCATTCCTTTCGAAAGGCTATGAATCTTTTGTTTTCGCTCGATTCCGAAAATTTGTTGGAGATGAAGGTAGCGCTCTTCATTCCAATTAGGATATATTCTTCGGTAGTAGCTTGCCATTTGTTCTACCGACGCATGTGGAAGAAAGTAAAGTGTGTCAGGAATAAAAATGACCTTTTCTTTTAACGTTGTATTTTCATAAATACGTTGTTCTTCAATTATTACTTCCCCTTCATTCGGACGATATATACCAGCCATCATTTTCAATAAAGTCGTTTTGCCAGCTCCATTGGAGCCGAGTAGACCGTAAATCGACCCTTTATTGACAGATAAAGTGATCTTCTTGACAGCCTCTTCATTATTAAAGCTTTTGGATACATGATTTAACTGAATCACTCTTAGTCCCTCCGTTTCATTTCTTGGTTTACTTGGTGATATAACGTCAATACCTCTTCTTCGGTTAAGCCGAGGAAGATCGCTTCGCTTATCTGCTTTCTTATCTCTTCTTTTACCGCTTCCAGTTTTGAACGTTGTAAGGAAGACGGAAGAGGGGCGACGAAACTTCCCTTTCCTGGCTGTGAATAGACATAACCTTCCCGCTCCAATTCTCGATAGGCCTTTTGTATTGTATTTGGGTTAACGGTCAATTCTTTCGATAAACTCCGTACAGACGGTAGCTTTTGATCAGGTAAGAGAACGCCATTTATGACCAAGTCTTTAATGTTGTGGACTAGTTGTTCATAAATGGGGACTCGACTTCGGATGTCTATCTCAAACATGTTCTTCCTCCTTCCGTATATCTTTTAACTGTACTATTTGTATTAATACAGTTAGTATTGTATACAATCATTCTGCAAAAGTAAAGCATGTTTATTTTTTTCTTGAGCAAAGAAATGAATAGTATGGGAGGCTTTCAAAAAGGGAGTAAAGATATACAAACAAACCTGTTTCAATGTTAGAAGCAGGTTCGTTTTTTTAAGAGGGGAATGACATCTCGAATAGAAGGTACGATTAAATCAGCAGCATTTTCTTGCCCGATGTTATGAGGGTCTATGTACATGGTCAAACATCCGAGCTCACCCGCAGGAAGAATATCATTTATCCAATTGTCTCCTATACTAAGGATTTCATTATATTTCACACCAAATATATGCTTGATTGCTGTGAAATGCTTTTTCGTATCAATTGGTTTTTTTGCCAGAAAGGTTGTGCGATGAAACGTATGTTGGAGCCCTAGTTTTTGTAGAATGACCCTGCTATCAGGCTCTGGACTATTGGTGAGCAAAATGAGTTTAGTGTGGTCACGAAGCTCTTGTAAAACTCCTTTAAAGTGTGCAATTTTTTGTAGTTGAAATTCATCCCTCATCATAAACTTTCTCGTTTCTAAAAAAGCCTTTTCTACTTGATTATTTGTAACTCCATAGTGATAAGCAATGGCCGCAGGAATCCACCACAAATCACCAATATTCAGCATGGTGTCAAAGTCTAGTACGATGGGGCTTAAATAATGGTGGGTCACTTTCTCCCTTGGAACCTCTCTCCCATCCCATTCGTAAGCGGCTATTACTTGGCAATGGTGATGAACGAGAATAAGGTCTTCATATATATCATATACTCTCCCAATGCGAAGAGGGTGTTTGCCGTCTTTGGCTTTTTTATAATCAATTCCAAAATGAGCCTTATAGGGGGAATTAACTTTTTCGTTTAGCCTTTTGGCATAATAATCAAAATGGTGAGTATCTTCATAGAGTGTTCCATCAAGGTCAAAGACGATAACTTTTATGTTTTCTATTTCCATTCTTCATAATTCCTTTCAAAAAAAGTAAAAACTTTAAAGGTAATTAGGTGGTAGATGGTGGGATAGTACTATTTAATATTTTGGTTGTCTTCCTAGCAATTATTCCCTTAATAACAGGTTGAATCGTTATCACTGCCATGAAATATGTTCTTTACTGACGCGAGCTATACTAATAGCTAGTTTGTATACAAAAGGGCCATCCTCTTTTGGAACCGAATAAAGGAACAACTGCTAAAAAGTAGGGTTAGAACAAGTTCTATTGTGATGAGGGCAGAAGTAAAGAGAAAAACAATTCTATGTTCACTCTTACGTCCAATGTAAAAAAAGATACTATAGGACGAAATTACTAAGCATTCCCGTGAAAATGATAGAGCTTCTTATAAAACAAAACGAATTAGGAATGTAGGAGTCAGAAAATATTGACATTTATGCTACTGTCCTTTACCTTGAAAAGGAAGAGATTGTAGAGGGAGGCTAATTATGAAAACGCCTATATCGTATGCAGTATCATTAGATGAACAAGACAAGCTGGCATCCTTTCGAAACGAATTTTATCTTCAACCGGATACCATTTATTTAGATGGCAATTCTCTTGGACTTTTATCGAAACGTTCAGAGCAAGCAGTATTAAAGGTGATGGAATCATGGAAAACATTAGGGATTGATGGATGGACGGAAGGCGATTATCCATGGTTTTATTTATCGGAGTTTTTAGGGGAGAAAATGACACCACTTGTTGGGGCAAAAACTACAGAGGTTATTGTAACCGCTTCCACAACAGTGAATCTTCATCAGCTATTGTCTACTTTTTATAAACCCGTTGGAAAAAGGACTAAAATTTTATGCGATGAGCTAAATTTCCCATCGGATATATATGCCATTAAAAGCCAGTTAAAGCAAAAAGGATATGACCCACAAGAACACCTCGTTCAAGTAAAAAGTGAGAACGGTCGATTTTTAAAGGAAGAGGATATTGTTCAGGCAATGACAGATGAGGTTGCTCTTATTATTTTACCAACTGTATTATATCGAAGTGGTCAGCTATTAAATATAGAATACTTAACAAAAGAGGCTCATAAACGTGGTATCCTAATAGGTTTTGATGGCTGTCACTCAATTGGTGCTATCCCACATTATTTTAGTAAGTGGGATGTTGACTTTGCTTATTGGTGCACATATAAATATTTAAATAGCGGACCAGGTGGAGTTGGCGCTTTATATGTGAATGAAAAGCATCATGGAATTGAGCCAGGGTTAGCGGGTTGGTTTGGTTCAAATAAGACGGTTCAGTTTGATATGAAGCATGATTTTATCCCAGCTGAGACAGCGGGCGCTTTTCAAATAGCGACGCCTCATATTTTAAGTGCTGCTCCTTTAATTGGTGCATTGGAGATTATAAATGAAGCAAATATTGTAAAGCTACGAGAGAAGTCATTATCGTTAACCACTTACTTAATGAACCTTGTTAAGGAAGAGTTAGAGGAGTTTTCGTTTACGATTGGAAATCCGACAACCGATCATACTAGAGGGGGGCATATTTCTCTAGAGCATGAAGAAGCAGCAAGAATTTGTAAAGCATTAAAAGCGGAAGGGGTTATTCCAGATTTTCGATCACCAAACGTTATTCGCTTAGCACCTGTACCACTTTATTGCACCTATGAGGATGTGTATGAAACCATTCGATTATTGAAGGACATTATGGTAAACAAAAAATATGAAAGGTACGAAAATAAGAGAAATATTATTGCATAATAGGAGTGTTTAACATGAAATTATATGATATTTCGAGAAAATTACATCAAACAACAGCAGTATGGCCAGGAGATACGCCGTATTCTTTTGACATGGCTTGGACTAAGTTAGAGAGCGGATCCGTCAATGTAGGGAAAGTTGAAATGAGCGTTCATAGTGGTACTCACGTAGATGCTCCTTATCACTTTGATGAAGAAGGTAAGAAAATTGACGAATTAGATTTAACTATCTATTGGGGAACCGCAAAGGTTGTTGATGTATCTGGACAGCCGATGATAACTAAGGAGCTAGTAGATAGCCTGGAACTCGATGGCGTTCAGCGCGTGCTTTTCAAAACAAATAAATGGACGGATACAACGGTTTTTCCTGAAGTGATTCCACCCATTGAAAGCGGAGTAGCCAATTGTTTAGTTAAAAAAGGGGTACTCCTCATTGGAGTGGATGTCCCTTCTGTTGACCCTATTTCAAGCAAAGAGCTAGTGGCTCACCATGAATTGAATCAATGCAAGATTCATATATTAGAAGGAATTGATCTCACAGCAGTACAACCGAGAAATTATGAGCTAGTTGCTATGCCTCTACCTATCGCTGGTGGGGATGGAAGCCCAGTCAGAGCAGTCTTGCGAGAGTTGAAATATGAAGGAGGAAGTGGAAATGAATAAACAACTTACAGATTATGAGAAATATATTAAAACAGAAGAACTGTTAATGTTGCAAAAAACGTCCGATGAACGAAGCTGTGATGATGAGCTAACCTTTCAAATGATTCATCAAATCTCAGAGTTACATTTTAAACTCATTCTTCAAAGTATTCACATGGCCAAAGAACATATGATTAACGAAGAAATCATTGAAGCATCGTCCCAATTAAGAAGAATTCATTTACATTTGAAACATTTACCTCACACGTTTGACATCATCAAAGAGATTTCTCCTAAGAATTATCACAGTATCCGCTTAGCCCTTGGAAAAGGAAGCGGACAAGATTCGCCCGGGTTTAATAAAATCTTAACGTTAGGTCCAACCTTATGGGCACCATTCGAAGATATTTTACAAAAACACACATTAACCGTATTTGATCTACATAAATATCCAGATAAACACTATCCTTTATATGAACTCATGAAAAACCTCCATGAATTTGATGAACGGTTTCAATCGTATCGATATGAGCACATTCAGCTTGTGCGCCGTATGATTGGTCTCCATACGAATAGTTTGAAAGGAGTTCCAGCTCAAGCACTTGAAAGAGGAGCAAAAAAAGAATTTTTTCCAGAACTTTGGAGAGTGATTAGTGAGTTAACGGATTGGACGGGTACGAGCTACAATCCAAAGCCTTTGCCGTAAAGCAATTTAGTAGAATACTATTTTAACTACTACCTCTTTAGTCATTGTTTATACTAAAATAATGTTAAGCATAATTACTGCGATTAATAAGACACACCTCTGGATGGTCATTTAAGGATGACCATATCCAGAGGTGTTTTACAGCTTATGGGGATGTAGATTTTTGAAGTGAATTTATTGGATTTTTGTCAAACAAATGAAAGTATAGCCCTACTATCGCCAGAGTTTAAAGTTAGGCTGTTTTCGTATAAATTGTTGCTTTTTTATTTTATTCCGATTAACATTCCAGCAGTTACTTCCACAGAAATTCCAGCAGACATATATCGATAATACTTCAATTACAATAATTAATAATATAAAGGACAAATGGGAGTGTATTTTATATAACTGTACGAAACATATAAATTCATTTTAATCTGATTAATAAAAACATATCTTTTAAGTTGAGTAGCTTATTATGCTGCTGTCTCCCTTTAGTTAATTAGGCAATATTCTTAAACGAAATGTGGTGAGGGAAATATATTGTAAAAGTGTATTTCATCAAATAGAAGTAGCCGTAAATACAATAATAAAAATATTAAATAATTTAAATGAAGAAGATTTGAAAGAGCGACCTACTCCTGACAAACAATCAATTGGAGAATTATTAGAACATATAGCAGTAATTTTTGAAGCTGATTGGCGTATTTCTAATGAAGCTTCCGAAGAAGAAATGATAAGTTTTTACTCAGGTGTGTCTTATCAGACACTGGATTCGATAACTGAAGGTTTAACTACGAATTTTAGGGCTTTAAAAGAGAAATATTTAAATCTATCAGCTGAAGAACTTATGGAGACAACGACTTCTTATTGGGGTTTGACTTACACTAGATATGAGTGGTTATTAGAGATATTAGCACACGTCTATCATCATAGGGGACAATTACACTCTATGCTTGTTCACTGTTGTGAAAAAGACCCTAAAATCTTAATGTTTGAATAAATCTCCATTTAACAAAACAGGGCTTTAATTGAATCTAATCCTCAGCAATAATATAATTGAAATCGGCATATTCCTAAATCAAACATAGGATACGCCGATTTTCATACTCAATAGCAACAACCTTTTAGAAAGCAGCCTAAAGTAAATATTAATACCTTATTCCCCTAGTTTCTTCAATGGCTGATCGGCAGGTCCTTCTAAGACATCTCCGTTATAAGAGAATCGAGATCCGTGGCAGGGACAATCCCAAGAGCGATCGCCATGATTCCATTCTACTTCACAGCCTAGGTGGGTGCAGGTAGTATCGACAAGGTGAATCTGTCCTTGTTCATCTTTATATGCACCTGCTCGTTTGCCGTTAAACGTAATAACAGCTCCTTCATCAAAGGAAAGTTGATCCAATGGCTTTCGGTCTCCACCGAGCTTTCCTTCAATGAAATGGTACGCAACATTCGTATTTTCCTTCACAAATGTCTTCAAACTTGGATCAATTTTAAAGCGAGAAGGGGTATAAAGATTCTCATAATTATTAGGTTTATTTAAAATCGAATCTGTAATGATCTTTGCAGCGATGGTTCCGTTTGTCATTCCCCATTTTTGAAACCCAGTAGCAATAAAAACTTTTTGCTTGTTTTTGGTGATATGACCGATATAAGGGACTTTATCTAATGTCATTAAGTCTTGCGCAGACCAACGATAGGGAAAATCGACTGGTTCAAATAATTCCTCCCCAAAGCGCTGTAGGGTTTCATAATGTAATAAGGTATCGCCTCCTTGTCCTACTTTATGATTTTCTCCCCCGACTAATAGAAGCTTTTCCCCGTTCGCTTCCGTATATCTTATGGAACGTTTTGGCTCATCAGCGCTTAAATAAATTCCACCTGGATAGTCACTTTGGATTTTTAACGCTACTGAGTAGGAGCGTTCAGCATATAAGCGAGCAAAATAAAATCCATTGCCGTCGTAAAAAGGGAAGTGAGAGCATGCAACGATTTGATCGCATGTTACTTTTGAACCGTTTTTTGTGTGGACAGTTCGTATTCCGTCGTCTGTTATTTCTTCCAAGCAGGTTGTGTTTTCAAATATTTTTCCACCATTCGTAGTGATAAACTGGAGCAAGGGGAGTAAATATTTTACGGGATGAAATTGTGCTTGCTTTTTCATTACGATAGCATTGTGAATGTTTAAGTCTATCGGCAACTCATTAACTAGCTCGCCGTCAATACCAAGCTGTTCATATGCCTTGAATTCTTTTTTTACCTTTTCCTCATATTTATTCGATACGGAATAGACATAAGCATCCTCTTCGGTAAAATCACATTGAATTTGATGTTCTTGAATTCGTTCTTTAATAAATGTTAGTGCTTCTGAATTGGCTTCATAATAGAGCTTTGCTTGTTCTTTGCCGAAATGGTGAATCAATTCATCGTAAATTAGACCATGCTGAGCAGATATTTTGGCTGTAGTATGGCCGGTCGTTCCATTTATGACTTTCCCGGCATCCAGTAAAGCGACTTTCATCCCAGCCTTTGTAAGTAAATATGCTGTTGTAATTCCAGTTATCCCTGCCCCAACAATTGCTACATCGACAATAATATCTTGTTCTAGGGTTGGATAAGTAGGAAGCTTGACGCTTTCTCTCCAATAAGAGAAAGGGTATTTTGGCATAGAATGGTTCATTCGCAAACACTCCTTCATGATCAGGTTTTGGACTTATTATTTCCTCTTTAAGGATGATATATTCCAATAAATAGAACGGATTAACACGAATTATTATAGAAAAATAGCTTTTCAATAAATATTCAATTAAATTAAACGTATGGTTTCGCAAAAAAAATAATCGATATAATGGAAACAGATTGTAAGGAGGGGTGGAAAGAATGAAAACGCCGAAAGCGGTCATTTTTGATTTAGATGGTGTAATCGTTGACACTGTCCATTATTATTATTTATCAACGAAAAAAGTAGCAGATGAAATGGGCGTTCCGTTTACAGAAGTAGACAACCTTCGATATCAAGGAAAATCAAGACGTAGTTTAATGGAAGAGCTTGCCTCTCGTTCCAACCGAAGCTTTACGAATAAGGAAATCGAAGTATTTGGAGAAAAACGCAATGTATATTATCAACAGTATATTAGTGAATTAACGGATGCAGCAATTTTTCCAGGGGTTATTTCATTTATAAAAGATTTAGTAGAAGAAAATATAAAAATAGGTTTAGCCTCATCGTCTTCAAATGCTGAAAGGGTGCTTCGTCAGCTCGACTTAACTCAATACTTTAATGTGATTGTGAACCCAAAAGCGATAAAACAGGCGAAACCAGACCCTGAAATATTTTTAACTGCAGCGAAGAAATTAAACGTAGAACCAGATGAATGTGTGGCAATAGAGGACGGGGAGGCAGGTTTAACAGGAATATTAGCAACCGATATGTTTTCCATAGGAGTTGGTTCCTATCCCTATTTACAACAAGCAGACTGGCATATATACTCTACTAAAGATTTATCATGGAAGGAGTTAACCGAAAGATATCAAACAAAAGAGGATGAATCATAGATTCATCCTCTTTGCTATTTAGGTCTAACATCAATATATTATTGAACAGCAGGATCTTTGACATAATCTATTTCAAACCCTAAGTCCTCAAGCATACGATGATCGTCCGTACTTTCTTGACCAGCTGTTGTTAAATAGTCACCAACAAAAATGGAGTTAGCTGGATATAAACCGAGCGGCTGAAGGCTTCGTAGATTATGCTCTCTTCCCCCAGAAATTCGAATTTCTTTTGTAGGGTTTATAAATCTAAATAAGCAAAGAACTTTTAGGCAGAAACGAGGGTTTAATTCGTCTACACCTTCTAAAGGAGTTCCATCAATGGAATGTAAAAAGTTCACTGGAATGGAGTCAGCATCCATTACCTTTAATGACCGAGCCATTTTGATGATATCCTGATGAGATTCTTTCATACCGACAATGACACCTGAACAAGGAGAAATACCTGTTTCTTTTACAAGTTCGACGGTATCGACTCGATCTTTGAACGTATGTGAAGTGGTGATGGAATCATGATGTTCTTCTGATGTATTAATGTTATGGTTATAACGATCGACACCGGCCTCTTTAAGGCGCTTCGCTTGCTCTTCTTTTAATAATCCGAGGCAGGCACAAACTTTTAGGTTGTAATTGTCTTTAATTTCCTTGACGGCATCAACGACTGTATCGATTTCTTTGTTACTAGGACCTCGCCCACTTGCCACGATGCAATACGTTCCTACATTAAGTGCATCAGCTTGCCCTGCTCCCTTCATAATGGAGTCTTTATCCATCATACGGTATTTCTCAATTGGAGCAGAAGAAATGCTTGATTGGGAACAATAGCCACAATTCTCAGGGCATAAACCTGATTTCGTGTTAATAATCATATTTAATTTTACTTTATTACCATAGTAAAATTTACGAACTTGGTAAGCGGCGTTTAGTAATTCTAAGAGGCTTTCATCTGGAGATTGTAAAATCGCCAATGCTTCATCATCTGATAATTCTTTTCCATTCAAAACGTCTAATGCAAGCTCATTCCAGTTCAACGAGACTCCCCCTTAATTAGGTTGTATGTGTATGGTTGTAATATCGACTTCTTGATAAAAAAGTCGAATGTAAACGAGTGGCAAAAATGCCGGCAAAAATAGCTAAGATTGCATCTTTCGGCATAAATGGAAGCATCACTTTCCATGCCATGCCATACGTAAATCCTCCAGCATCTGCTCCGAATATTGTAAAGAAGTACATCCAAGTAGTACCGAAAACGTAGTTGATGATCGTCCCTACAGCTGCCCCTAAAATAAAGGGTAAAAATCCTTTACGATTTTCTACAATCCATCCGGCCACATAAGCTGCTGGGATAAATGAAAGAATAAAGCCAAATGTAGGTTTCATAATAATACCTAATCCACCCATAGCTCCAGCAAAAACAGGGATTCCTACTAAGCCAACTAACATGTAAACAAGCATAGCGAAGGCACCAAGACGTTTCCCTAAAACTAATCCAGCCATTACAGCGAAAAAGGTTTGGAGTGTAATAGGAATGGTACCGAATGTCATAAATGGTGCAAAGGTTGTAATGTTCGCTCCAATTGCTGTCATGGCAACAAATAGGGATGCAAGTGTTAAATCGATGGGTCTAAAACGGTTTGTAGGTTTCATGTAAACTCTCCTCTAAGTTGTTTCACGCTTCCATGATAAGCATACGAGGGAGGGTTCTATATGTCAACAATAAAAAAGAATAGGTTAACATTTAAGGGGTCCAAAAAATAAGGAATAAACCGAATGCTCCATTGCGAACGATAGTGGTAAGCGGTAAACTACAATTGTATAAAAGTAGGAATTTTCTGTTATTTACTAAGTCTGTTTGTGGAATATGAGCATAGAGGTGTAGCAATGGAAAGAATATGGTGGAAAGAAGCGGTTGCGTATCAAATATATCCACGGAGCTTTCAAGATTCAAATGGAGATGGAATTGGTGATTTAACTGGAATTATTTCACGACTAGGGTATCTGAAAGAGTTGGGAATCGATATTATTTGGCTTTGCCCCATCTATCAATCGCCAAATGATGACAACGGCTACGATATTTCTGATTATAAAGAGATTATGGATGAATTTGGAACAATGAATGACTTCGACGAGTTATTACGGAATATTCATGAGCTAGGAATGAAACTAATCATAGACCTAGTTCCTAATCACACCAGTGATGAACATAAATGGTTTATCGAATCACGCTCGTCCAAAAAAAATTCAAAGCGCGATTGGTACATTTGGCGAGACGGAAAAAAAGGGAAGGAGCCGAATAATTGGGAAAGTATTTTTGGAGGATCTGCTTGGGAGTATGATGAACGAACGGGACAGTATTACCTTCATGTATTTTCAAAAAAACAACCAGATTTAAACTGGGAAAATAAAAATGTTCGTGAGGCCCTTTATGAAACTGTCAACTGGTGGTTAGAAAAAGGAATCGATGGGTTTAGAATTGATGCCATTAGTCATATTAAGAAACGCCCTGGATTTCCTAATATGCCAAACCTAACTGGAGAGAAATATGAGGCTGCCTTTGATATGCATATGAATCAGGAAGGCATTCATCAATTTTTACAAGAATTTAAGGAACGTACGTATGGAAATTATGATGTAATGACCGTTGGAGAAGCCAATGGAGTATCAGCAACAGAAGCTGATCTATGGGTTGATGAAGAAAAAGGGAAGATGGATATGATCTTTCAATTTGAGCATTTAGGTTTATGGGATGCCGAAACCTCTCCGGAAGTAAATATCGTTGAACTAAAAAAAATAATGACTCGATGGCAAAATGGATTAGAGGGCCGAGGCTGGAATGCCTTATTTCTTGAAAATCATGATAAACCTCGTATTGTGTCTACCTGGGGAGATGACAAAGAGTATTGGAGTGAAAGTGCCACTTCTATGGCGACCATGTATTTCTTTATGCAAGGAACCCCTTATATTTATCAAGGGCAAGAGATTGGCATGACAAATGTTCAATTTAAGAGCATTGAAGATTATGATGATGTGGCAGTGAAAAATATGTATCGAATTAAAAGAGAAGAAGGAATACCACATCAAAAGATTATGGATATCATTTGGGCAAGTGCGCGTGATAATAGCCGTACACCAATGCAATGGTCAAAATCCAAAAATGCGGGCTTCAGCTCCGGAGAACCTTGGATGAAAATAAATCCAAATTATAGGACGATTAATGTTGAAGCTCAAGAAAAGAATGAGGAGTCTATTCTAGCCTACTACAAAAAAATGATCTCACTAAAAAAGGAAAATCTGACTTTAAGTTACGGTACTTATGAGCTGTTACTAGCTGAAGACAAACAAGTGTATGCGTACACACGGACGATAGCGAATGAATGCATTATCATCATTACGAATTTATCAAATAAACCAGCGGCCTATAAAGAAGATTCACATATTTTATGTTATGACCAACTCCTTTTGAATAACCAAATAGTAGAAGAGCATGAAGACCAAATAAGTTTTACCCTAAAACCGTACGAAGCAAGAATCTACCAGGTAAAAGAAAAGCGGAAACAACCGAAAAGGGACGAAAGAGCTAGACCCGTCCTGCATGAGATAAAGGAAACACGAGGAGCAAAGCGAGTCGATGTTGACTTATCGTAAGGAAGGAAGGTCAAGCTCCCGAGTCGCTGGTTGTTGGAGCTGGCCAAAGAAAAGCGGAAACAACCGAGAAGGGACGAAAGAGCTAGACGCCTGTTGAATGAGATAAAGGAAACACGAGGGGCGAAGCGAGTCGATGTTGATTTATCGTAAGGAAGAAAGGAGACATTGTCCCAATCGAAAAGCTCCAACAAACTTTAAACAAAAAGAACACTGAGATTAACTTGCAGAACAGAGTCCGTCACACTTACAGCGTGACGGACAATACATAATAAAATATGAAAAACAGCAAGCATTGTCGACAAATGGATCTCAAAAAGTAAATTTAGACCCAAGATCAAGAGTTAGGGTTCTGTAACTAGAGCTCCATGAACTTAAAAAAAGATATCAAGACAAAAACCAGAACATAAACAATTTAAAACGGTCGGTTTCTCCTAAACCCAACTAATCCTTGTGATATGGAATGGGATTAGGGTAATAAAAAATAACGTACTTAGTAATTTTCTGAAAAAAATTAGACTTTTCCTAAATTATAAACGTCTAATAGTCAGCTAATAAAAAGTAGAACATCTACATTAAGGCGTTGTATGAAGATACCTGTCAAGTATCTTAATATATTAAGAGAGGAGTCCGATTAATGAAAAAAATATTGTTAAGTTTGTTAATGATACTACTAATGACTTCCTTAATAGGGTGCAACAAGGAAGAAGAAGGAATCAGCAGAAAAGAGGCTGAAGAAATCGCTACAGAACAATTGGAACAAGATCTTCAAAAGTATAATAAAGAGAAAAATCATAATATAAAGATGAATGACATTGAATTATTACGGGATGAAACTGTATTTGGTAGTAACTATAAGGCGGCCTGGGAAGTTTATTTTAATTACAAAGACTCAACCAATGAGGGAATAGAGAGTTCAGTTGCTCACTATAGTATAGATTTAGAGGGAATTATTACAAGAAAAACAACATCATTTTAAATAAAACACTTGAAACTAGTAGAATGTATACCTTTCCAAGTTTTAATAAATAAGTTGATTTGGACCTATCCGATGATAAAAAGCTAAGCCTAGAACTTCTAAGGGTGTTACTTTAATAAATGGAATTAAAGCTACTTTTGCCAATGGGAGTGATTGTGATTTACTTCATTTTTATGATGAAGCGAGTGATTTAACCGATTTCATTGTAGGAACAAAGAAAAAAAGTGGGAAGTTTAAAGGGAAAAATTTAGTAGATATCGCAAATTCCATTTATAAAGTTTAAAAAGCACCTCGTTAAAAAATGAGGAGGTGTTTTTTAAACTTTTTTCATTATAAAACCGCCTAATAATCAAACGAGATAGGAGCATCAAAATGCCAATTAAAAAGGGTTCGTCACTTAAAGAGATAGAAAAAGACCAAATGTTAGAAGAACTGATGAATAATCTAGGTAACCAAGTACTGTATACTGCTTTTTCTTACGTGAAAGATTATGAAGTGGCAGAAGATATTGCACAAGAGGTATTTGTAAAAGCCTATAAGCAATTGGAACAATTCAGGGGTGATTCTTCCCTTAAGACTTGGATAATCAGGATTACTATTAATCAATCAAAGGACTATCTAAGAAGCTGGTACTACCGGAAAGTATTATTGAGCAATAAAATTAGTTTATTTGTTAAAGGAAAAGAAGAAACTCCTGAATTTGAAGTTCTGTTAAAAGAGGAGTCTGATCAACTTATTAAACATGTACTATCTTTACCTATAAAATTTAGAGAAGTTTTGTTTTTGTATTTTTTTGAAGAACTGACATTAAAATAAATTTCTGAGGTTTTAAGTCAAAATATAAGCACAACTAAATCAAGGTTTTATAAAGCAAAAGGACTATTAAGTGAAGTTTATAGTGAGGAGGAAATTTAGTATGAATCTTGAAAATTTAAAATTATCCATGAAACGCACTGTTTTTAAAAATTTTCACTTCAATGAACAAATGAAAAATGGAGTGAAAGATAAAGTCCGTAGCTCAGAGCCATTCTTAAAAAAGAAACCATTCTTAGGTCCTCTACTCTCGGCAGCTTTTGTTGCTATATTTTTTATTGGAACCACAAATTTTGTTATTTCGAACCTAACTGGATCTAATAATGGGTCACCAACTAATACTGTTCTAGACACCTCTCTACTCAAAATAATAGAGCAAGAGGAACAGTTAACTGGAATGCCTGATGAGTACAACGCGCCATCTGTAGAAATTGCCCTACAGGCGATTCCTTTTAAGGTGAAGCTACCACAGGAACTGCCTTTCGAAAATAACCCGTTTACAGTGGATTACATTCAGGACTTAAACGGCGATGGGGAAGTCATTAAAATAGCATTTCAAGCAACATCTAAAAACCCGAAAGAATTTCAGATACTTTCTCTTCAGGTTACGAACAGGAAATCTGAACTTCATAACGGTGAAGAAATAATAATTAACGATAACATTGCTGGTTCATTTGGCGATAGTCAACTAATCTTTGAACATTCCGGGGTTTACTATTTACTCGATTATATTACTGATAAACCAGTCTCTCCGGAGCAAATGAAAGAAATTTTAATTGAGACAGCAAGACAAATGATATAAATAAAAAAGACACTATTTGAAGTTCTCTGTATCATTTATTAATCATAAAAATTTTACTTATTCAAAAAGTCCTTAGCGGGGCTTTTTTGTGCTGTTTCTTTAGCAACAATCTCAACGTGACCTGAACACTGTTTTTCTTATCTTTCTATGTTCCTTCGTGAACCCTAGTGTTTTCTCTAACTCTTTAGCCTTACTATAGTTGTTAGTAACCTTCTTGCACGTATTTAAAGTCGGTACCCTTTCACTACTCAACTTTTGGAGAGGCCTAAACGAAAAGTGTCGAAAAAGAAAAGCTATATCCTTTCTGAAGGTCTTTTATTATTTTTTTATAAAGAAAAAATAAAAGAATTTAGTATTCTGAAATAGCAGAGTTGCTTCTTTATTTCCGCTTTTTTCATAGTTATCAAGCTGTTTCCCAATTGGAATATTATTTAATTCATTTATTTTCTATTACTATATCATTATTCATCCGGTTGAATAAAAATAAAATTGTTTAATAAAAAGGTAATATTATGTATAATTTTAATAGTCAGAAAAATCAAAATAAGGAGAACTTTATGAATAAACAGTGGATGAAAAGTGTACGTGCTCTTTTAATCATTTCTACATTTGTTTTTTTAGCAGCGTGTGGATCGGATACGACTAGTAGTGGGGATAAAAAGGTACTAAAAGTAGCTACTGATGCGGCATATGCTCCATTTGAATACATGGATAAGGGAGAAATAGTAGGGTTTGACGTTGATATTTTAAAGGCAGTAATGGAAGAAGCCGGGTATGAATATGAGATAGAAAATACTGGCTAGGATCCGTTGCTAGTAGAAGTGCAATCAGGAAAAAAGTATGACTTAGGTATATCGGCTATTACAATTAACGATGAACGGAAGGAGACATATGATTTCTCTAATCCGTATTTTGAATCAACTCATATGATCATGTTTAATGAGGAGATTGATATACAAAGTGCTCAGGACTTAAAAGGGTTAAAAGTAGGTGTTCAAAATGGAACAACTGGACAAGAGGCCGCGGAAAAGATACTAGGGGAAAATAGCTCAGATATCTCTAAATACGAAAATAATGTTTTAGCGATTATGGCTTTGGATCAAGGTGATGTAGATGCAGTTGTAACGGACAATACGGTTGTTAATGAGTATATGAAAAATAATCCAGATAAAAACTTTCTCACATTAGAGGACCCAGAAAACTTTGAATCGGAGTTATATGGCCTGATGTTTCCGAAAGGAAGCGAATATAAAGATGATATCAGTGCAGCAGTAAAAGAGGTCATTGAAAGTGGGAAATACAATGACATATACGAAGAGTGGTTTGGAAAAGAAGCTAACACAGATATATTACTGGAGCATGGAGAATAGTAGGTTGAGCATTGCGTAACGAAATCTCGTTACGCAATTTTTCAAAGTACAATAAATAAACGGAAATGGTGTATAAGTTAATTTAATCCAGTCAATAAGGAGCTTAACTATGTTTAGATGGGATATTGTAGTCGAATACCTTCCATTTTTATTAGAAGGAACGGTCGCAACTATTGGTGTTTCCGTTGGAGGGATCTTGATTGGAACCTTTTTCGGTTTGCTAATGGGCATTGGGAGAATGTCAACGAAACTACTCATTAGACTTCCGTTCATCTGGTATATTAATTTTTTCAGAGGAACGCCACTATTTGTCCAAATATTATTAATTCACTTCGGTGTGATGCCGATGCTTTTATCAGATAGTAGTACGATTATTTCGTTGTTAGTTGCCCTTTCATTAAATGCAGCTGCCTATATAGCTGAAATATTTAGAGCGGGGATTCAATCGATTGATAAGGGACAAATGGAAGCCGCACGGTCACTAGGAATGAACCATTACCAAGCAATGCGACATATCATTTTACCACAAGCATTTAAACGAATGCTGCCTCCTTTAGGAAATGAATTTGTCGTATTGATCAAAGAATCATCGTTGGGAGCTGTTATCGCTGCCCCTGAGCTTATGTATTGGGGAAGAGCAGCAGCAGGACAGTATTACCGTGTGTGGGAGCCTTACTTATCTGTAGCAATCATATACCTTATTCTAACTCTATCATTGACGTACTTATTGAACTATATGGAGAGGAGATTGAATACAGAATGATTAAGGTGAAAAAGCTAAAAAAATCATTTGGGAAACTAGAAGTTTTAAAAGATATTAATGTAGAAATCGAGCCACAAGAGGTTGTTGTTGTAATCGGACCTTCAGGCTCGGGGAAATCTACTTTTTTGCGGTGCCTCAATCTATTAGAAACGATAACAGATGGAAATGTGTATATTAAGGATCAAGATTTAACTGATAAAACAACAGATATTAATCAAATTAGAGCAGAAGTAGGGATGGTTTTTCAGCAATTTAATTTATTTCCCCATAAATCTGTCATTGAAAACATTATGCTATCCCCTGTGAAAGTGCGAGGATTGTCGAAGGAAGAAGCGCGAGAAAAGGGGCTAACTCTTTTGAAAAAAGTAGGGTTAGAGGAGAAGGCGGATGTGTACCCCCAATCATTATCAGGTGGCCAAAAGCAACGTGTGGCTATTGCACGCGCATTAGCGATGGAGCCAGAAATTATGCTTTTTGACGAACCGACGTCTGCACTAGATCCAGAAATGGTAGGAGAAGTGCTAGAGGTAATGAAACAACTAGCGAAGGAAGGAATGACGATGGTCGTTGTTACCCATGAAATGGGATTTGCCCGCGAGGTAGGAGATCGGGTCTTATTTATGGATGGTGGGTATATTGTTGAAGAGAATGTGCCATCTGAATTATTTACAGATCCAAAACATGACCGAACGAAATCTTTTTTAAGTAAGGTCCTATAAAGAATTTGGCGAGTTAATTAAGGAATAGCTATACATAGTTATCTAGCTTTACTGATGAGAAAAAAGAAAACTTTGCAAATACGGAATAGTGAGCCGGTTTATCATTTTAGTTATTACAAGAATAGTATTGAATACGCTGAATATAGATTGTCATGATTTTCTTCTAAATCATAATCGCCAATTAAGGATCAAAGGTCCTTTATTTTGGATATATGCAGAAATAAGGCTGTATATCCTAAATAAAGGATTTTTTTATGTCAAAACAGCTAGCAATTTCCCTTTATTTGGTGAATTTTAGCGTTTATTTCTATAAAAAGGAAGACATCAAATGACAAAATTTTTAAAAAATATCTTGACTATTAAACGAAATTTTCAGATAATGTAATACAAATAGTTCAGCAGGGGGTACTTATGGATTTTAAGGAAGTAACAGATTTTATTAACAGCATGATTGGGGAAGCTAATGGGATACTTTGGGGTTATATACTAATTGCCTTATTGCTAGGTTTAGGATTATACTTCACAATTGGCTCAAAATTTGTACAAATTCGTCATATTGGCGAAATGTTTCGCCTATTAGGTGATAAAAATGTTCAGTCAACAGATAAAAAAGACCAAATTTCGTCGTTACAAGCATTCTTTATAGGAGCAGGTACACGTATCGGAACAGGAAACTTAGCTGGAGTTTCGATCGCCATTGCTTTAGGTGGTCCAGATGCTATTTTTTGGATGTGGGTCGTGGCCATTTTAGGGGGAGCAAGTGCTTTTGTTGAAAGTACATTAGCTCAGATTTATAAGGTAAAAGATAAAGTAGGCTTTAAAGGTGGACCTGGCTATTATATGGAGAAGCAGCTAGGAAAACGTTGGATGAGTGCTATTTTCGCCGTTACCGTTATTTTATCATTCGGTTTAACGTTTAATGCGGTGCAAAGTAATACAATTGCATCAGCCTTTAATAATTCTTTTGATTTAAATGTGTGGGTCGTAGGAGGAGTGATTACGGTTTTAACAGCCATCGTTATCTTTGGTGGCGTAAAGCGTATTGCAACATTCTCTTCTATAATTGTTCCATTTATGGCATTGTTCTATATTATTTTAGCTTTATATGTTATGTTAACAAACCTATCATTAATTCCAGACGTATTTGCTTTAATCGTGAAGAGTGCGTTTGGTGTTGAACAAGTTGTTGGTGGGGGAATTGGTGCAGCTATTATGAACGGAGTAAAGCGTGGTTTATTCTCCAATGAAGCTGGTATGGGTAGTGCGCCAAACGCGGCTGCAACTGCGACGGTTTCTCACCCAGTTAAGCAAGGATTTATTCAAGCTTTAGGTGTATTTTTTGATACATTACTTGTATGTTCTGCAACGGCATTTATTATTTTAATGTCAAGTACTTATAGTGCGGGGCTTTCAGGTGATATGGCAGGAATTGAAATTGCACAAGCGGCAATGAGTGATCATTTTAGTTCTTGGGCAGGTATGTTCTTGGCCGTAGCTATCTTCACATTTGCATTTAGTTCTATTATTGGAAGCTATTATTATGGTGAAGCGAATCTACCATTTATTAGTGAAAGTAAAGGTGCACTTTTTGTATATCGTGTACTAGCTCTTGGAATGATTGTATTTGGAGCAGTAATGCAACTAGATATCGTTTGGGGACTAGCGGATCTAGCAATGGCATTGATGGCATTAACCAACTTAATTGCAATCGGGATTTTAGCCCCAATTGCCTTTAAAGCATTGGATAATTATATGCAGCAAAGAAAAGCAGGACTAGACCCTGTCTTCTATGCGGATGATATTGAAGGATTAAAAGGGGTAGAGAGCTGGCCGGTAAGAGGTCAAGCGAAAAAAGTAGATCATCGTTAAGAGTTTGTTGTAAGTGAGAAGGGCTCCTGTAGGGGCTCTTTTTCTATCTATCATTAATAGGGATTTTGAAAATAAAAGTTACATATTTTTGATAAAATTCAATAATTAACTAGATTTATTCAGTGAATTTTAGTATAGTATTTTATGAGAAAGTCGGATCAAATGGTTTAATACATGGATTCCGTTAACTTTTTTATAATAAGGAGGAATAAAATTGAAGAAAATAGTAGCACTTTTTACTCTGTTACTGTTAACACTGGGAATTAGTTCAATGACGTTCGCAGAAACCTCCAACGAAGATCAAGCACAAGCATTGAAAGAAATTTTTGAGACAAACAAGGATATTCAAGACATTATTAATGCAGCAGTAGAAGAAGGCGACAAGCTTTATAAAGAATACGTAGATAATCTTGCCTTAGCGAACGATGAGGAGTCAGAACGATTAACGGCTACATACAACGCAGAATTAGAAACCTTAATTACTACACTACAGCAAGTTGCCGAAGAAATGACATTAGCTGAAATTGCAGAGGCTTCAAAAGATGGAATCGAAGCGGAATGTGAATACATTTTAGTAAAAATAGGTGACAGGGAAGTTTTAGTGGATCCAATTAAGATTATTGACATTGCTTAATATACTTTAAAAGTGTCTGAAATAAGGCACTTTTTTTATATTTAACAATAGTATATAATTAGGTTAAAAGGCACTAAACCTCTGAAGAAAAGGGGGGATCATTAAATGAAGGGGTTACAAATTAATAAAAAAACGTATCCATTAGAAAAATTGCTTCAGGAAACTGGAAATTTGGCATTGCTTGCTCGCCAAGATCATTTAGAAATCATGCTTCAAGAAATTGATGAAGGCATGGGATTTTATTTGTATCCTGCCGAAGATAATACAACAATGGAATTCTTTTATATCATCGATGGTGAAATTGAATATGATCTAAATGGAGACAAGCAAATTCTTGGAAGAAATGATTACTTCACTGCTCGAGGATTAGAGGACTCTTTTATTTTTAAAGTGAAGAAAACCCTTACATTACTTTGGATCACTAATGAACCCCTATTTCACCAAATTAGTAAAGAAATTCAACAATTAATAGATATTTGTGCAAGAGTAGAGAAAAAAGATCGATATACTTGGAACCACAGTAGAAGGGTACAAAATCTGAGTATGAAAATCGGGCGGAAGATTGGAATGAATAAAAGTAAATTACATAATTTATTCCTAGCAGCTGGTCTTCACGATATTGGTAAAATAAATATTCCAGAAGAAATTCTCAATAAACCAAGTAAACTAACAGATGAAGAGTTTGACATCATCAAAAAGCATACCATTGATGGTGCTGAAATGGTGCGAGCAACTTATTATGAAGATATTAGTTCAATTATTGAACAACATCATGAACGAGTGAATGGCAGTGGATATCCCTTCGGTTTAAAAGGGGATCAAACTAAAATTGAGGCAAAAATCATAGCGGTGGCAGATTCTTTTGATGCAATGACAGATGACCGTGCATATCGGACTGCGTTTTCCAAAGAGTACGCAATAAATGAGATTAAAGAAATGGCTGGTCAGCTTTATGACCCTGATGTCGTCAAAGCTTTTGAGCAAGTGATGATGGAAGAGAATATGCTAGACAATGAAGTGATAGAGTGACAATCACTTCTTTTTTATACGCAATTAAAGGACGCAATAATACAAAGGATTGGTGAAACATTCCAATCTTTTTTTTGTTGAATATCTTGTATATACAAGATATAATGTGAGTGTAAACTAATCTTGTATATACAAGATGAAACTGTACTAATATTTTTATTGAAGGATATGTAATCGTAAACATTTTGTATAAATGTAAGCGATTACGTAAAGGGATAAAATAATTATTAGAGGAGGAAAAAAATGAGTCAATATTCGAAGCAAGTTCAAGACATTGTCTCAGCAATAGGTGGAAGAGAAAATATTGTGGCTGCTACCCATTGTGTAACACGGTTGAGATTTGCATTAAAGGATGAGAATGAGGTAAATAAAGAGGTTCTCGAAAGCATTGACCTTGTGAAGGGGTCCTTTTCAACAAATGGTCAGTTTCAAGTAGTGGTTGGACAGGGAACGGTAGACAAAGTCTATAATGAGCTAGTTGAACAAACCGGAATAGGGCGATCATCTAAACAAGATGTAAAAAATGAAACGGAAAAGAATTTAAATCCATTACAACGAGCAGTAAAAGCCTTGGCGGACATCTTTATTCCGATTTTACCTGCGATTGTAACGGCGGGACTATTAATGGGAATTAACAATATTTTAACAGGTCCTGGTATTTTCTTTGATAATCAATCACTCGTAGAAGTATACCCACAGTGGAAAGACTTCGCGGGAATAATTAATCTTATAGCCAACACTGCTTTTGTCTTCTTACCAGGTTTAATAGGTTGGTCTGCAGCGAAGAAGTTTGGTGGCAGTGAACTTTTAGGTATGGTTCTTGGTCTAATGCTTGTTCATCCTGATTTATTAAATGCGTGGGCCTATTCATCTGCTGTACAAGATAATGGGGTTCCAATATGGAATATCTTTGGATTAGAAATACAGAAAATAGGGTATCAAGGTCAAGTTCTCCCAATCCTTATTGCATCCTGGGTTCTGGTGAAAATTGAATTGTTCTTGAGAAAGCGAATTCCTGATTCCCTTCAATTACTTTTAGTCGCACCACTTGCATTGCTGATTACTGGTTTTATTTCCTTTTTAGCTATAGGGCCAATTACGTTTGTAATTGCAAACGCCTTAACAGACGGATTAGTTGCTATTTTTGATGTTGTTCCTGCGATTGGTGGATTAGTTTACGGTGGTTTATATGGTGTTTTAGTTATTACAGGGATGCATCATACTTTCTTGGCTGTTGATATTCAGTTAATTGGTAGTACTGGAGGTACCTTCTTATGGCCAATGCTAGCACTATCTAACATAGCTCAAGGGTCTGCTGCTCTTGCCATGATGTTTGCGACGAGAGATGAAAAATTAAAGGGCTTGTCCTTTACATCATCAGTATCAGCCTTTTTAGGGATAACAGAACCAGCTATGTTTGGAGTGAATTTGCGATATAAATATCCTTTTATTGCTGCTATCGTAGGATCTGCGATAGCAGGCCTATTCATTACAATTAATCAAGTGCAGGCTTTCTCAATTGGTGTAGGAGGGTTACCGGGATTCCTCTCTATTTTCAATGAGAAGTGGGGAGTATTCTTTATCGGAATGGCTATCGTGCTGATTGTCCCGTTTGTCGTAACGTTATTAATTGCAAAAACAAAGAAAAACAAGAATAAGTAAAATTGAACAGTTTACATGGTGGTGAAAGTATGGAACAGCCTTGGTGGAAAAAGTCGGTCGTTTACCAAATATATCCTAAGAGCTTCTATGATACGTCTGGGAATGGTGTAGGTGATTTAAAGGGGATTGTAGAGAAACTTAGTTATTTACAAAAGCTAGGTGTGGAGGTTATTTGGTTGACGCCAATTTATCAGTCTCCTCAACGAGATAACGGATATGACATTAGTGATTACTATGCAATCCATGAAGAGTTTGGTTCAATGGAAGACTTTGAATATTTAGTACAAGAAGCGCATAAAGTGCAAATAAGAATCATCATGGATATCGTTGTGAACCATACGTCAACTGAGCATGAGTGGTTTAAGAAATCTCGCCTATCAATAGATCATCCTTATCGTGATTTTTATATATGGAAAGATCCTGTAGAAGGTCGTAATCCGTCTAACTGGAAATCAAAATTTGGTGGAAGTGCGTGGGAGTACGATGATGAAACCGAGCAATTTTACCTTCACCTTTTCGACAAAACACAGGCGGATTTAAATTGGGAAAATGAAAGAGTAAGAAAAAAGCTATACGAAATGATGACCTATTGGTTTGAAAAAGGCGTAGATGGTTTTCGATTAGATGTGATTAATCTAATATCCAAACATCAAGAATTTCCAGATGATGATGGATTTGCTCCACCTGGTGATGGCCGGAGATTTTATACAGACGGTCCAAGGGTCCATGAATTTATGCATGAAATGAACAAGAATGTTTTTTCAAAGTATAATGCTATGACGGTTGGGGAAATGTCGTCAACAACGATTGAGCATTGCATTGAGTA
This sequence comes from Bacillus spongiae, assembly GCF_037120725.1. NCBI lineage: Bacteria > Bacillati > Bacillota > Bacilli > Caryophanales > Bacillaceae > Bacillus > Bacillus spongiae. Next base: position 33,752 of record NZ_JBBAXC010000012.1, on the reverse strand, counting down.
CACAAAACCTGAAAATGAAGAGTTGAGCATGACATTTAATTTTCACCATTTAAAAGTAGATTACCCTAATGGTGAAAAGTGGGCAGTAGCAGACTTTGATTTTTTACGTTTGAAAAATATTTTGTCTACATGGCAAGTAGAAATGAATAGGGGTGGGGGTTGGAATGCCCTATTCTGGTGTAATCATGACCAGCCACGTATTGTTTCACGGTTTGGAAATGATGGGGTGTATCGTAAAGAGTCCGCAAAAATGTTAGCGACTACGATTCATATGATGCAAGGGACACCTTATATTTATCAAGGTGAAGAAATTGGAATGGCCAACCCTAAATTCTCTTATATTGAAGAGTACCGAGATGTTGAATCTCTTAATATGTACGAACATTTTAAAGGAAAAGGAATGCCAGATGAAAAAATCATAAGTATTTTAAAAGAGAAATCACGAGATAATTCTCGTACTCCAGTTCAATGGAATAGTACAAGGAATGCAGGATTTACACAAGGGGAACCTTGGATTGGCGTTGGGGAAGATTATGAGAAAGTGAATGTTGAGAACGCACTAGAGGATCCAGATTCTATTTTTTATCATTATCAAGCATTAATTGCTCTTCGAAAAAAATATGAGATTATTACAACGGGTTCTTTCAAACAGTTAGCCGCCAATCACTCAGAAGTATTTTCTTATATAAGAGAAGAAAAAGAGGAAATGCTTTTAGTTGTAAATAATTTTTATGGAAAAGAGACATTGTTCAAGCTACCAAGAGAGGTAAACATAGAAGGGTATAAGAAAGAAATAGTGCTATCAAATTATCAAGATTCACAAGCAGATCCTTATGAAATAAATTTACGTCCGTATGAATCAATCGTCTATTATTTGAAAAAGTAATACTGGCTTTATAATGAAAGTGAAAACCACTTCCTTATTGGAGGTGGTTTTTTTGCGTTCGAAAAAACGTACGTATGACCATAGCAGCCGAAAGCTTATAACAGATGTTATAAGATGTTATAATAAAAAAAGGTGATACGTATGAAACAAAATAAATATAAACTAATTTATGAAGAGATTGTTGAAAAAATAAAAACAGGTATTTATCTACCCAAAACAAAACTGCCTTCAGAACACGAGCTTGTTGCTCACTATGAAACGTCAAGGGAAACTGTCAGAAAAGCTTTGAACCTTCTCTCGCAGCACGGATATATTCAAAAAATTCATCGTAAAGGTTCCATTGTGCTGGACATTCAGAAGTTTGATTTTCCCATTTCCGGCTTAGTGAGCTTTAAGGAGATTGCCAGTAAAATGAATAAGGACACCGATACAGTTGTCCATGAGCTCTCCTTAATTAAACCTGATGAATTTCTTCAAGGACAATTAAGTGTTGGAAAAGATGAGAAGGTTTGGAAAGTAGTACGATCTAGAAAAATTGAAAATGAAGCGATCATTTTAGATATTGATTATTTTTTAAAGCGGTATGTTCCTTTGCTCACGAAAGAGATTTGTCAAGGGTCGATATACGAGTACCTTGAAGGAGAGCTTGGTTTAGACATAAGCTTTGCGAAAAAGGAAATTGTAGTGGAAAAATGTAACCAGTTTGATAAGGAATTTCTAGATATTGATGGATACGATCATGTGGTTGTTGTAAAAAATAATGTATATCTTGATCATGCCAATATATTTCAATATACAGAATCAAGGCATCGTATGGATAAGTTTCGTTTTGTTGATTTTGCTAGAAGATAATACAAATGTAAGCATCCCGCGTCCGAAAGGCGTGGGATGCTTACATAGAAATGGTTGTATGCGTGGAATAATTGTAAGTTTATAAGAGAGGAAGTCAAAATCATTATGCCTAAAACAGTTGTATTAGCAGAAAAGCCTTCAGTCGGGAGAGATATTGCAAGAGTACTTGGATGTAAGCAAGGGGGAAATGGCTTTCTTGAAGGTCCCAATTACATCGTTACATGGGCATTAGGTCATCTTGTGACATTAGCAGACCCTGAAAGCTATGATGATAAATATAAAACGTGGAGAATAGAGGACTTACCAATGCTCCCGCGAACGCTGAAGCATGTTGTTATAAAAAAAACAGGAAAGCAGTTCCAAACTGTAAAGTCACAATTAAACCGTAAGGATGTTCAAGATATTGTGATTGCGACGGATGCTGGAAGGGAAGGAGAACTTGTAGCACGTTGGATCATTGAAAAGGCGAGAGTGAACAAACCCATTAAACGACTTTGGATTTCCTCTGTAACCGATCAGGCGATTAAACAAGGCTTCAATAATTTAAAACCAGGTAGAGCCTATGAGAACTTATATCATTCTGCGGTGGCAAGGTCAGAAGCCGATTGGTTTGTAGGTATGAACGCAACAAGAGCCTTAACAGTCAAGCATAATGCGCAGCTATCTTGTGGAAGAGTTCAAACTCCGACCCTTGCCATGATTGCAGCACGAGAAGAAGAAATCAAAACCTTCAAACCGAAAACCTTTTTCGGTATACAACTGAAATCAGCTGATTTCACGTATCAATGGGAAGATAAGAAGTCTGGGAAATCACGTTTATTTGAAAAAGAGGATTCAAATAATTTAGTGGAAAAAGTGAAAAATAAACAGTTGAAAATTGAAAATATAACGAAGCAAGTAAAGAAGAAGGGTGCTCCTAGTTTGTATGATTTAACAGAACTACAACGTGATGGATACAAACTATTTGGTTACTCAGCGAAAGAAACCTTATCAATATTGCAACGATTATATGAACAACATAAGCTAGTCACATACCCACGTACCGATTCTAAATATTTATCTTCAGATCTCGTAGCGACCTTAAAGGATCGAATTAAAGCATGCTCCATTAAAGAATATCGTCCGATTACTAGTAGAATAAATGCAGATGTTAAGCTAGGAAAATCGTTTGTGAATAATGAAAAGGTCACGGATCATCATGCTATTATTCCAACCGAACAAACTGCTTTTTTGCCAAAGCTAACAGATAAAGAAAGAAAAATTTATGATTTAATTGTGAAGCGATTCTTAGCCATTTTTCTACCCCCGTATCAATATGAACGTTTAAGGGTCGAAGCGAATGTTGGGAATGAACGGTTTGTATCAACGGAAGATCGAGTAATGAACATGGGATGGAAAATGATCTACGGAGAAGAATTGGACAATAATAAAATGTCCAAGGAAGCGGGACTTCAGAAGGGAGCACTTCTCCCAGTCACTTCTGTGAACGTTACAGAAGGTCAAACTCAACCTCCGGAGCCGTTTAACGAAGGAACCATTTTAACTGCGATGGAAAATCCAGTGAAATTTATGGCGAATGAAAAGAAATCTTTAAAGGACACACTTGGCAAAACAGGTGGATTAGGAACGGTTGCGACTCGTGCAGATATCATTGAAAAACTATTTAAATCCTTTTTGATTGAAAAGAATGGAAAAGCGCTAAATGTGACTAAAAAAGGTAAGCAGCTACTGGAATTAGCTCCATCTGACCTTACTTCACCAACGTTAACGGCAGAATGGGAACAAAAGCTTGAGGCCATTTCACAAGGAAAGCTAAGTAAACATGCCTTTTTAGCTGAAATTAAGGAGTATACGAAACAATCCGTTGCAGAAATTAAGAATAGTAATAAAAAATTTAAACATGATAATATTTCTGGGACAAAATGTCCTGATTGTGGCAAATTTTTATTAGAAGTGAAAGGGAAAACGAGCAAAATGCTCGTTTGTCAAGATCGTGATTGTGGACATCGTAAAACCGTATCGAGGTCGACAAATGCTCGCTGTCCTAATTGTCGTAAAAAACTTGAGCTTAAAGGGGAAGGTCAAGGTCAGATTTTTGTTTGTTCTTGTGGTCATCGAGAGAAATTGTCTACATTTCAAGAGCGAAAGAATAATGGAAAGAACACGAAGGCGACAAAACGTGACGTGAATAAATATATGAAGAATCAGCAAAAGAGCGAACCGGTGAATTCTGCCTTAGCTGACGCACTGGCAAATTTTAAGTTAAAGTAAAGGTTATTAGCGGACTCACCTATATAATCATTTCAACACTAAACGAGTGTTATGAAAAATAACCGTTCCATTAAAATGGAGCGGTTATATTTTTGAATAGCGTCCTTAAATCCTACAAAATCAATCTGGATAGTGAAATTTTTTCTTTTAGGAACGTGTGATACAGTGAGGAGGTTATGATTGATTACGGGAGTAGGAAGTGAGTATATGAGCAAGGAGCAGCTAGTACGTTGGTTGTTTTTTATCGGTGGGTTACTAGTATTAGCATTGGGAATCTCGTTAACTATTAAAGGGAAAATGTTCGGAATTGGTCCTTGGGACGTCCTTCATTATGGATTATATTTGCAAATGGGCCTAACGGTAGGTACTTGGTCTATTATTGTAGGGTTGTTAATATTAATGATGACCGCTTTGATTACGAAAGAGCTGCCAAAAACGGGAGCTTGGTTGAACATGCTTTTAATTGGGGTCTTTATTGATTTATTTTTGTATCTACTACCAGATGTCAATACGATGCTTGGACAAATGGCGATTTATGTTATGGGTGTCGTGATTTTAGGATATGGAATTGGTTTATATGTTTCAGCTGATTTTGGTGCAGGCCCTAGAGATAGCTTAATGCTTCTGCTTGTAGAAAAAACGGGCTGGAGTGTCAAATGGGTTCGAAACGGAATGGAAATCATGGTCTTTTTACTTGGTTGGTTACTTGGAGGTCCAATTGGGATTGGGACCTTATTTATTGCTTTATGCTTAGGAGCAGTCGTGGACGTATCATTACCTCAATGCAAAAAAATGTTATACCTATGCTTAGCGAAAATGAATGCAAAATCTCTTTCCCACTCATAATGGGAAAGAGATTTTTTTAGCAGAAAGAAGGACTTGATTTATGCCTAAGGTATATTTTTTTTGCTGTAACAACAAAAATGGTTAAGAAAGAAAGGCTAATCTTTTATTAGAAGGTTGGTATTTTACTATACTTTAAATTTGTAACAATAAAAAGAATACATACAAATTATGAGATTGCTATGAATGTAGTGAATAGGAGGTTTAAAGAATGGACGTTCGAACATATTATAAAAACGCTGCTCGAATTAGTTTTATAGTAGGGATTGTGTTGATGGGAATTGTAGGTGTGTATGCTGTTTCTTCTATATGGTTTGGATTAGACTGGCTTCTACTGATTGAAATGGGAAGCGTAAGCTTGGTCCTAATAGCGATTTCATTTATTCAAAGGAACCGATATAATAACGTAACGGTGGAGAATCAAGCCCCTAATTTAGAGGATGAACTCCTCCTTACACGAGACCATTTTATTTGTAAATACCTTCCTTCACCAAACATGAAAATTAGCCTTTTTCAATCTGACGGTCATGCGATTGGAGAAATTCGTGATGCCAAAAAGCAGTGGTGGAAATGGATGATTCCAGGGAGCTTCTTCGCCTTTCTGCCAATTAAGTATGAGTTGGTTGACCAAAAACAAAATGTGGTAGGAAAGTATGTAAAAAAAGCGGGTCTTAAAGCAAAAGTTGATATTCTAAACAAAAGTGGCGAGAAAATAGGGATGTATGAAGAACCTTTAGTTCAGACAATGAAGCAAAAAAAGGGACGAATTATTGATCAAAATGGTGTGGAAATATTGTGGGTAGAGCAAATGGGAATGGTGCAGGGTGCAAGAATAAAGAATGAAGGTGGCGCTGAACAGGCCAGAATACAATGTGGTTGGATGCCAAGGGACTATTCGAACAAATTCAAAGAGCTGAATCTTCCAATCGTGACAATTTCAGACGAAATGAGCAATGAAGAAAGAATAATGGCATTTGCAATATTTTTGACGTTGCTATCTTATTGGAGAAATTAAGAGACTCTACACTGTTCATGAACGGTGAAAGGATGTCGTGGTTAGGAAAATAGTTTTCCACAAGGGGTAATAAAGTTAATTGATTCTCTCCATCGTTATTGGGGATTTGTGTATAAAGTATGGGGATAAGTTTCTATTTGTGGACTATTGATCGATGTAGCTCGGTATAATGAGGTTATCCACAAAGAAGGAGGACGCGATGATGAGTTATACTGAAGCATTAATTGGTTTCTTTCGTCAACATCGTCAAGTAGAACAGGCTAAGATGATGGAACGATACATGAGAAACCAATTTCCCTTTCTTGGCATTAAAACACCTGAAAGAACTCTTTTGCTTCGTCGTTTTTTTCAGGAACATGGAAAGCCGACGTTTCATCAACTAAATTCGATTATAGAAGTGCTATGGAATGAACCAGAGAGAGAATTTCAGTATGTAGGGCTTTCCTTGTTAGAAAAGAATAAAAAGAAATTAACAGTAAAACAATTACCGTGGATAGAGACCTTAGTAACGACAAAGTCCTGGTGGGATACTGTTGACCATTTGGCTAGTTCAATAACTGGAGAGATTGGAAAAAGAGATATGGAAGGAAGTCAGAAGATTTTAGAGGAATGGGTGACAAGCGATAATATGTGGTTAAATCGTACAGCCATTCTTTTTCAGTTGAAATTTAAAGAAAGCACAGATGCAGAAATTTTATTTAAGTTTATCCGTCTCCATAAAGAATCGAATGAGTTTTTTCTTCAAAAAGCGATTGGTTGGGCACTAAGGGAGTATTCTAAAACAAATCCGGACCTTGTCATAAACTTTATCGAAGCAGAGCCGCTTGCGTCATTAAGTAAACGAGAGGGCTTAAAGTATATTAAAGCCAAACGAAATGCTTAAACTAGAACAGATATACTCTAATAACAAATGAAACACATTAGAATTCGTAAATGAATTCTAATGTGTTTTTAACTTTGCCCCTAATTATTTATCGAAGGCACTTGATAACCAAGTCCTTCCTAATGGCATTTATAATATTTTCGGTTTATTGAGTGACGACGAATTGTAGTCATTGTGAAAATTCGCTGAAAGCGTTAAAAGACAAAGAGAATTAACGAACCTATAATACCAGAAAGAGCCACATAATAGAGCATAGGTCCGAGAGTCATTCGAATAATTGTCCCTTCTTTTCCTACCATGCCAACGACAGAAGCAGCTGCTACAACATTTAAGACACATACCATATTTCCGGCATTCGCTCCAAGTACTTGTAAGGAAAGCACGATTTGTTGATCGACAGCAATTTGGTCAGCCACACTAAATTGGAATAAAGAAAACATCATATTACTAAAGGTCGCACTTCCCGAAATAAATGATCCTAGCGAACCGATAAGAGGAGCCACAAATGGCCAGCCATTCCCGACTAGTCCAGCAACAAGGGAAGCAAGTTCCATTGGCATACTCATTAAGTCAGCCCCATTAATGCTTGAGTTAATAAAAATACGTACCATTGGAACAGCGGTACCAAGAGCGATTGCGCTTCCCACCATCGTCTTTACAGATGTAGAAAAGGTTTCTTTTACACGTGCTCCATTCATTTTATGGAGGAAGATAGTAATCAAGACGACGACTAAAAAGATCGTGCCTGGTAAATAAAAAGGCTCAAAGGATGTACTAATATTCGTTCCTAAAATATTACTCCAACCTACTTTAACAGAACGGAGCCAGTCTTTTAATGGCAATATTTCTAATCGAGTAAGTACAAGGAATAAGGCTACCAGTAAATAAGGAGCCCATGCCAGTAGCAATGGCATATTTTTCGATTGGGAAGATGCCGCTTCGTTTTTCTTCATTGATGATTCTGGGAAGTCCCACGTTTCTGCTGGTAATAGGAAGCCTTTTTTTGCAGCAGGAACAACGATGGCTAATCCAACCAGTCCACCAATAATTGAAGGAAATTCTGGCCCTAGCAAGGTAGCAACTAAAAACGCAGGTAAGGTAAAGCTCAGCCCAGCAAAAATGGCAAATTTCCAGAGAGAAAAACCTTCTTTCCATGAGCGGTTATCACCAAAAAAACGAGTAAGCATTCCAACCAAAATAAGTGGAATAAAAGTACCAATAAAGATATCCATTAAGACGGCAGTACTTGCCACACCTTGTAAATACTCTCCTAGTGTCCCATCACCAAGGACGTTTTGAACACCTTGTGCAACTGATGCCCCTTCTCTCAGACCTTGATCTACTCCAACAATGACTGGAGTCCCGACTGCCCCGAACGAAACAGATGAGCTATCGGCAATTAATGCAAGGGAGACGGCAGCTAATGGTGGAAAGCCTAACGCTACTAAAAGTGGGGCCCCAATGGCTGCTGGTGTTCCAAAACCCGCAGCTCCTTCAATAAAGGAGCCAAACAACCATGCAATAATGATTACTTGAACACGTCGATCAGTTGAAATGGTCGAAAACCCATTACGAATGGAATCGAGTGCACCGCTATTTGTTAATGTGTTTAGAAGAAGAATCGCTCCGAATACAATCCATAAAATTGAAATGGCAATCAAAAGACCCTCAAATGTCGCAGCAGTAATTTGAATGAATGGAACTTTCCAAACAAAAAAGGCTAATAGCGCAGTCATGAGTAAGCTAATTGGCATGGCTTTTGTCGCCGGTAATTTTAAAATTACTAAAAAGATAAAGACAGCTAAAATGGGAGTAGAAGCTGTTAGTATTTGTAATAAAGACATATAATCACCTTTTTCCTTTTGTCATGATATGTATATTATAAATTAAAATGCTCATTTTTTCACAAACTTTTTATGACAGGTTTATTACAATCGTATTTCAGAATAAGAATCGTTAAAGAAAAGATAATAAGGATATTAATAGGATTTCTTTTGTTCGCCATATATAAACATGGTAAAATAATCATATATGTAATACCATTAAAATTAAGGTGTGAAGGTAATATACTGTTCTTTCAGTGTGGACAGTTGTGTTTAATAGGACAATGAATTTTTAAAAAATGGAGGAGATGGAACGGTGAGTAAAGCGCTTACAAGTTTTTTAGGAGAAAATCTTGCAGATTTAAAGGATAAAGGATTATACAACATCATTGACCCGGTTGAAGGACCAAATGGCCCGATAATTAAAATTGGTGGTCGAGAACTCATTAACCTTTCTTCTAACAACTACCTTGGTCTTGCGACAGATTCGCGTTTAAAAGAAGTGGGGAAACAAGCGATCGATCAATATGGCGTAGGTGCTGGTGCGGTTCGAACGATTAATGGCACAATGGACGTTCACTTAAAGTTAGAAGAAACGATTGCTACATTTAAAGGGACAGAAGCGGCAATTGCGTACCAGTCAGGGTTTAATTGTAATATGGCAGCCATTTCTGCTGTAATGGATAAGCATGACGCCATTCTTTCAGATGAACTAAATCATGCATCGATTATCGATGGATGCCGTCTTTCAAAAGCAAAAATCATTCGTTTTAATCACTCTGACATGGAAGATCTTCGTAAAAAGGCGAAGGAGGCAAAAGAGTCTGGTTTATATAATAAATTAATGGTCATCACGGATGGTGTATTCTCGATGGATGGGGATATTGCAAAGCTTCCAGAAATTGTAGAAATTGCAGAAGAATTTGATTTAATTACATATGTTGATGACGCACATGGCTCAGGTGTATTAGGGAAAGGTGCAGGAACTGTTAAACATTTTGGATTATCAGATAAAGTCGATTTCCAAATAGGTACTCTATCTAAAGCAATCGGTGTTGTCGGTGGATACGTAGCAGGTAAAAGCGACTTAATTGATTGGTTAAAGGTACGTTCCCGCCCGTTCCTATTCTCAACGGCCTTAACGCCTGCGGATGTTGTGGCATGTACACGAGCAATTGAACTACTAATGGAATCTACCGAACTTCATGATAGGCTGTGGGAAAATGGAAATTACTTAAAAGCGGGTTTAAAAGCGTTAGGGTTTGATATTGGTGTTAGTGAAACGCCGATTACTCCTTGTATCATTGGTGATGAGAAGTTAACGCAAACATTTAGCCAACGGTTAAATGAAGAAGGAGTATATGCGAAATCAATTGTCTTCCCAACCGTACCGAAGGGAACAGGACGTGTTCGAAACATGCCAACAGCTGCTCATACGAAGGACATGCTTGATCAGGCAATCTCTATTTATGAAAAGGTCGGAAAAGAACTAGGCATTCTTGCATAACAACAGGGATAACAGGAGGAGAAAACGTGAAGAAGATACTTGTAACCGGCGCGCTTGGACAAATAGGAACAGAGCTTGTCGCAAAACTTCGGCAAGGATATGGGGTGGATAACGTCATTGCGACAGATATTCGAGAAATTGACCATGATGTTGTAAAAGGCGGTCCGTTTGAGCTTTTAGACGTAACAGACGGGGCGAATATGCACGAACTTGCTAGCAAGTATGAGGTAGACACAATCATCCACTTAGCAGCACTGTTATCGGCAACAGCTGAAGAAAAGCCGTTATTAGCCTGGAATTTAAACATGGGTGGATTAGTTAATGCATTAGAAGTAGCTCGTGAATTAAACTGTCAATTTTTTACCCCTAGCTCTATCGGGGCATTTGGACCAAGCACACCAAAAAACGCTACACCGCAAGACACGATTCAACGACCAACGACTATGTATGGAGTCAATAAAGTTTCAGGCGAATTGCTCTGCGATTATTATTACCAAAAGTTCGGCGTAGAGACTCGCGGTTTACGCTTCCCAGGACTCATCTCGTACGAAGCACCACCTGGTGGTGGAACAACCGATTATGCTGTTGAGATCTATTACGAAGCGCTTAAAAAGGGGACGTATGAATCATTTATTGCTGAAGGAACCTACATGGATATGATGTATATGCCTGATGCCCTTAATGCGATTGTTCAATTATTGGAAGCCGATGCTTCAACGTTAATTCATCGCAATTGCTTTAACGTGACGGCAATGAGCGTTGCTCCAGAGGATGTCGGAGCAGAGATTAAAAAGCATATTCCTCAGTTTGACTTACGCTACAAGGTTGACCCTGCTCGTCAAGCGATTGCTGAAAGCTGGCCGGATTCAATTGATGCTAGCTGTGCTACAGCGGAATGGGGATTCAAAGCACAATTTGACCTACAAAGTATGACGACCGATATGCTAGAAAAGCTAAAGGAAAAAGGCTACTAAAAAAGCGTGAGAACCTTAACTGGCTCTGTTTTCGCGTACAAAAATTCAATATATACTCCAAAATATCGTAGTAATTGGAACTACTTTAACAACCATTTACACAATTAGATGAACAGACGAAGCTCGGATGACAAAAAGTCTCCGGGCTTTTATTTATGGAGTGGAAGAATCTCTTCGACAATTACTTGTAGTGTTGACAGGAGAAGTGCAAATTGCTCTCTATTCTAGTTACTATTTATGTTAAATTTTCTTTGGTGATGTAATGACCATAACATTATTGATTTTATGTCATGTCACTTTTTCATTCTCTAATAAGATTTTCAGAATTGAAAATGCACACGGAATGAAATTTTACTTTATCACCTAATAATTTTATTGATTTTGTTATCTTGCTATTACATTCTAAACATCTTAATTTTTTCTATTTATGAGGTTATAGTGTTAGTTATCAAGAATGATAAGGAGGAGTGGGAAAATGATCCAAGATATAAAAGCACGTGTCGAAAGATTAAATTGGAATTCAATTCAGAATGAATTAGATAAGCAAGGGTTTGCAAAGCTGCCAGCCATGTTAACAAAAGAGGAATGTGAATTTTTCATAGAATTGTATTGTGAGGAAGAGTCATACAGAACAACAATCAATATGACGAGGTATCGCTTTGGGAATGGGGAGTACAAATATTTTTCTTATCCATTACCTGAAATCATCCAAAGTTTAAGAGAGTCCTTTTATTTAGAATTGGCCAAAACAGCCAATCGATGGTTGGGTTATTTAAAGAAAACGGAACAGTATCCAGATCATCTTCAAGATTTTTTGAACACCTGTGAAGAATATGAACAAACGAGACCGACACCTTTAATATTAAAGTATGAAACCGGCGGGTTTAATTGTTTGCATCAAGATTTATATGGCGACATTTTTTTCCCGTTTCAAGTAGTATTTGTCTTAAATCAGCGAGATAAAGACTATTGCGGTGGAGAATCTCTATTAGTGGAACAAATTCCTCGTGCTCAGAGCAGGGGACATGTCATTACGTTAGACCAAGGCAGTGCGCTGATTTTTCCTACTAACCATAGACCTGTTTTAGGTAAAAAAGGATATTACAAAACTACCATTCGCCACGGAGTAAGCACGGTTACTACTGGAGAACGATACGGTCTTGGAATCATTTTTCATGATTCTAAATAATAATTGAACTTCACTATCTTGCTATTCCATACCAAAAATTGTACATTTGGAATTTAAAGGGAGTATAGTGTAAGGTAACAGATGAAAAATGGCAAGCCATTATAAATAATGATGAAGCGTAAAATAATCAAATTTTCTAGGCTGTAAAGTCGACAGGGCTTTGCTGTAAGAATCTAGCGTTTCGTTCCAAAAAGTATGCATTTTTCCAACCCAAGAACAAACTCTCTGCCTATGCACTGGAAATGTTGCAAGCCTACTAATACAAATCATCCTGAATTGCGAGTGGGATAAGTAAATTATTTAATACAGTAACGCTAGAATCGATTGAAGATATCGCTATATGTATAGGTATGGATAAAACCCCTTATTTTATTGCTTTATCTAATAAGAAAATGGAGGAAAAGTACAATGGAAATAAAGAGTAAACCAACCCTTTATTGGTCCTTACTAAAGTGTAAGGATTGGAATTTTTATATTGCTTCAACTTCAAAGGGGCTTGTGTTTGTAGGTTCACAGAACAACCCATTTGAGGAATTGTTCGAATGGGCTAACAATCGCTTTCCAGGAAGCCCTCTTGTTGAAGATGATGAAAAGCTTGAACCTTATGTCGAAGAAATTACTCAGTATTTAGAAGGGAAGCGGAAAACCTTTACTGTTCCATTTGAGTACGTAGGGACTCAATTTCAGCTAGCAGTCTGGAATGCACTTTGCGAAATTCCTTATGGACAGACGAAAACCTATTCTGACATTGCAAATGATATCAATAATCCAGCAGCTGTTCGTGCTGTAGGTGCTGCTATAGGGGCTAATCCGGCATTAATTGCTGTACCGTGCCATCGTGTAATAGGAAAGAATGGATCATTAACGGGATATAGGGGCGGATTAATAATGAAGACACTGCTCCTGGATCTGGAAAAACGATCTTCACCTAACAATGAGTAATGATTCCTGTACAATGAATGGAGGTTCGATCATGAAAAGTGAGTTATTTTATAAAAGTCCGAAAACCATCCTGAATAAAGGGACGGGCTTTCTTGCTGGATATACTCATTCACTAAATCCTTATACAGGCTGTTCATTTGGGTGTTCCTATTGTTATGTACGAGAAATGCCTGTATCTCTTTTTCGAGAAAGGGAATGGGGAAATTGGGTCGATGTAAAAAACGGAGCAGCGAATTTATTAAAAAAGGAGCTTCGTCGTGCCAAAGAAAAAGGGAAAGTAACCATTTTTATGTCATCAAGCACAGATCCGTATCAACCAATAGAGCATAAGGAAAAAGTGACGCGCTCTTTACTAGAAGTTATGGTAGAAGATCCCCCTGACTTTCTTTTAGTACAGACCAGAAGCCCGCTTGTAAGTCGAGATATTGATTTGCTGAAGCAATTAAAAGATAAAGTTCGAGTAAGTATGACCATTGAGACAGACTCGGAAATGATAAGAAAACATTTTACTCCAAAGGCCCCCCCAATCCAGGCGCGCTTTAAGACATTGGAAAAATTAGCAGCTACGGGAATACCGACTCAAGTTGCAATAGCCCCTCTCTTACCGTGTGGGGAATATTTTCCTGTGAAATTGAAACCATTCGTCGACCGGGTATGTATAGATGATTACTTCATGGGCGATGGCAGAGGTGGAAAACGCACAAAAAAGCTTGGTATTGAGAAGAAATATGACCAACTTGGTTTAGAAGAATGGTATGGATCACACGTAATTAAAAAAGTGTATAACCGATTTATTGAAATTTTTCCGGAGAATCATGTTTATGTGAGCCAGGCTGGATTTGAGCCCTAAAAAAGAAAAGTGCTGAAAATAGAAAAGAGACATGCAGATATGCATTCATTTCACAGTGAGGCATCGGGTATTTTGTTTGGTATTGACCAAGTTTATTATCTGAAAATTCTAAATGTAAATAAGGTTTATTATCTTGTTCGTTAAATATACCCTATTATGTATAAATGGATGTAATAGGTGTGTTCTATCACTTTACAATTGGAGGATAATAAGTTGAACAGAGTTGTGACAAAGCTTTTTGAGTACGGGCAAACCGAAATCGAATACCTAAAGAAACAGGACGAAAATTTGGGAAGAGCCATAGACAGATTAGGGAAAGTCGAACGTGAAATCATTCCTGACCTATTTTCTGCGCTAGTATACGCTATTGTGGGACAATTGGTGTCCGTTAAAGTCGCTCACACTGTTTGGGATCGAATGCAGGTGAGATTGGGTGACATCACCCCTAAAAATATATCCAGCCACAGTGTGAATGATATTCAGAATTGTGGGATGACAATGAAAAAAGCGGCCTGTATCCATTCCATTGCTCACGCCATTAAGGCTGGTGAATGGGATATTGAAGCGCTTCGCGATCTGCCTGATGACGAGGTGATTCGTCTGCTAACAATGCTAAATGGGATTGGGCGGTGGACCGCAGAGATGCTGCTTATCAATTCCATGGAACGCCAGGATGTTGTCAGCTGGGGAGATATGGCGATTCGAAGAGGGATGATGAAACTGTACAACCTTTCTGATTTGTCCAAAGCAGAATTTGAGCAGTATAGGCAGACATACTCGCCATTCGGTTCAGTGGCTTCTATCTATTTGTGGGCAATTTCGTTTGATTAAAGAAGGAGTATTCATATGGAAAAGACGTTGAAAGAACAGCTAATTGAGCTTGTAGATCCAGAATATCAAGCATTTTCCGCTGCCTTAATCCCCAATATAAATAATTTACTGGGTGTACGATTGCCTGAACTTCGTAAAATAGCAAAAAAGATGGTTAAGAATAATTGGGTAGACTATTTTGCTCAATCACAAACGGATTGGTTTGAGGAAGTTATGGTGCATGGAATGATAATCGGCTATTTAAAGGCGGATATTAATGAAGTTTTGCATCATGTCTCCGCATTTGTACCAAGCATCGACAATTGGTCGGTATGCGATAGTTTCTGTTCTGGACTCAAGATCACCTTGAATCATAAAGAGCGTGTATGGGAGTTTCTTCAACCTTATTTTGAATCTGAAAATGAATACGATCTTCGTTTCGCCGTCGTGATGCTTCTTAATTATTATGTGGAAGATAACTATCTGGATGCAGTTTTAGAGAAATTGGATAGTATTAAGCATCAAGGATACTATGTAAAAATGGCTGTCGCTTGGGCCATATCAATTTGTTTTATCAAAATGCCAGTACGGACGATGACCTATTTAGAATCGAATACTCTAGATAAAGAAACTTATAACAAAGCCTTGCAGAAAATTATCGAATCTTATCGGGTAGATAAGGAAACCAAGTGTATCATTCGAAGCATGAAACGCAAATAAAGTAAGTTGTAACAAATGGTGGGTTTGGGTGAATTCTTCGCATCTGTCTTTGAGCTAAAATTTTCAGTTTATCGTCTTATATCTCATTACATTTATAAATTAGAGAGGATGAAAATCCTGTGAAACCAAGGAACCGTTCGAATTCAACTCGTTCCAAATATACACTTGTGGGGTCAGACCTTAGCTATTATAGCAGTGATGTGCCAGGGCTTTTAGGAGGGTATAAGCGAGGAAAAATTTATGGGCGGCTTGATTGCCCTTCAGCGCTAAGAGCTATTGCAAGAGGGGGGTATGTCAATCACCGTGTCTTTTTTGCGAACGAGGAAACGGCGCTTGCAGCGGGATATCGTCCCTGTGCAGTATGTATGCCAAGTAAGTATAAAGAATGGAAAAGATGTACACGCAAGTGTGAATATACTTGATATTCCATTCAGATGTGTTTAATAAATTGATATGTTTTACAATCATTCTAACTGAGCACTTAATGGAATTCCTTTTTAAGCACGGTTTACAAGTTTACAATGCCAAAGAAAGTCCAGACCATTTAAACTGGTTACACACTGTTCTAACAAAAGCAATGCGTATGATAACGTAACAACTTGTCTTTTAAATTTCGTTATCTTGCTATTACATTCTAAAATGCATACACAAGCTTGTTTGCAGGTTTATACTAAAGTTAGAGGTGATTCAAATTGACAGATGATTGGAAGATGAATCCATATCGGACTATTCAAAAGTCAGACGCTGACAAGCCAATTCTATCCGAACCTGTTTCTGATGAACAATGGCAGGCCATTTCTAATGATGATGCTTCTTATGATGGACAATTTTTTTATGCAGTAAAAACAACAGGTATCTTTTGTCGCCCTTCTTGCAAATCAAGATTACCGAAGAGAGACAATATTGGCTTTTTTGAAAATGCTGATCAAGCATTAGCCGCACATTTTCGTCCCTGCAAACGGTGCAAGCCAACCGGGCAAAGGCTGCCCGACGAGGAGTGGATTGCTTTTATAACCGAATATGTGGATAGCCACTACAATGAAACGTTGACGCTTGAAGCACTGGCGCTTCTAAGCCATGGAACTCCTTATCACTTGCATCGAACGTTTAAAAAAATTAAAGGTATGACCCCAGTGAATTACATCCAGAATATCCGAATGGAAAAGGCGAAAATGTTATTAACTACTGTAGATGACCCTGTTTCTGAAATCGGTAAATCTGTCGGGCTTTCCAATACGCCTTATTTTATTACGCTGTTTAAGAAGAAAATCGGACTGACACCAGAAGCCTATCGTCGACAGCAAAAACAACTCAAGGGTTTCAAATCCTAGCGCAATAATAATCATCATCATGTTTTCATTTTGGAACTAAAGGAATATGGCAAATGAAGAGTCTTATTCCCAAGAAAAAGTACAAGTTAAACAATGAATGTTGGTTAACTAAGAAATCCTAGGTATGCCCTAACCTTGGAGAGGAGGAATGAACGAGTGTGTGACCTACGCAATCTCTTTCCTTCCTTTTCCTTACCCCTTTAAAGGGAAAATGCTCTATATTCGATTTAATGCTGTAATGTTTAAACTATTGCCCTCTCGCTCTATTATCTTGTTTATCAAACATGCTCATAAATATATTATTCTCTGCTATTTTTCATTTCCCTTGAACCGTTCACTGCTGTGAGTAGTCACAAGTTAGTTACTTCCCAATTTTAAAAAACGTAACCAAAACATGGACCATAGAAAGAAAATAGCCCTTTTAATGAAGATAGACTGATATACCCCGCTAGGATTCATTAGAAGCACAAATTTTCTATTAATGTAGAAATCAAAGAAGCAAAAGCTGGTGACTAACGATTTGTGTTCACAGTTTTTGTTGTACCAGTAGAGTCTGAAATGATTAAAGATTCATTATTAATCCATCAAATAAATCATCCCCCCAAACAAAGAGATTGTTTGGGGGGATGATTCTGCTAACAGATAATTTTTAAAAGATAAGATGAGCGATCGCAACAATGATCGGTAAGGTAATGAGAGTACGTAATAGGAAAATTACGAATAAATTAAACAATGATAAAGGGAGCTTGGATCCTAAAATTAATCCCCCTACCTCTGATAAATAAATAAGCTGAGAGACAGATAAACAAGCAATCACAAAACGAGTTAATTCACTTTCAATTCCACTTCCGATTATAGCAGGTAAAAACATGTCAGCAAAGCCAACGACAATTGTTTCAGAAGCTGCTTGTGCTTCAGGGATTTGCAAAAGCTCAAGTAACGGTATAAATGGATAACCAAGGTAGCTGAATATTGGTGTATGTTCTGCTATAACTAACGCAATCGTCCCGATTGCCATAACGACGGGTGCAACGCCAAGCCACATATCCAATACGTTTTTCATGCCATCTTTAAAGAAAATACCAACGCTCGAATTCTTTCTTCCTTGTTCAACAGCTTTAGAAAATCCGAAGCTTAATGGTGACTGTCCGGTAGGAATTGCTTCATCATTTTTTTCTCGAACTTGGCCATTTATGAAAGTGTCTGGTTTACGAGACAATGGTGGGATTCTAGGTAAAATGATAGCCGCAGCAATTCCTGATAAGGCTACTGTCCCATAAAACGGAAGGAAATAGGACTCTAGTCCGATTTCTGTAATAACCACTAAACTAAAAGTAATAGAAACAACTGAAAAGGTCGTTCCGATAATGGCAGCTTCTTTCTTTGTATAATAGCCATCTTCATATTGTTTATTTGTTAACAGTACCCCAATGGTTCCGTCTCCTAACCACGAAGCTAAAGCATCGATAGAAGATCGTCCTGGAAGTTTAAATAGAGGTCTCATCAATTTAGTTAATAAGGCAGAGAAAAGTTCTAGTAATCCAAAGTTTAGTAATAGGGGCAAAAATAGCCCAGCGAATAAAAATACAGAGAAAAGAATCGATAGTAATCCGCCATCTGCTAATAGTAACCCACCTGTATTTGGTTCCCAAATCAATTCAGGACCAATTTGATATAGTGTCATAACGGCAAAAATGGCACCAAATAGACGAATAAAAACCCAGGTGATTGAGACATTGAATAAATTATTCAAAAAGGGTTGTTGAATAATAAAAGTCGGTTTAAATAGCTTTGCTACAAGGGTTGCTGTAGCAGTTACGATAATTAAGATAGTCATAATGGCCGGGATAAGGGACCCTATATTATCTTGAAGAAACGTCGAAAGAATGGCAATTGGAATAGAAACACCATCTCCAAGCGGATTAGGAATAGGAATCATAAATAAGAAAATACCAAGAAGCGAAGGTAGTAAAAATTTCATAACATGAGTAAGCTTAAACTTTGTTGTCATAGCACACCTCGTATAATTTATTGATTTTTTTGTATAAAAATTCAACTATAGTCATTATAGTTTATATTTATACATTAATCTAGTTTTTTATTAACTTTTGCAAGAAAGTCTTACTATTCTATTTTATTCTAAATATAGTGCAAATTGCAAAAACTTTTTTCTGTAATAATCAATGATAAAACAGATAGAGTAGGAATATCCCCCTTTATACCTATTTAAAATGTTTACAAAATTCTCAAATATGTTAATATTGCATTAAATTGGAAGGGGTGGGGTGTAATAATTTGAGTAGATTACTAAAGAAAATAGTCGATAAAAGTTTTCAGCTATTGTTCGCTTGTGTAGGAATCATATTAGTGGGAGCTCTCCCTAATTTACTAAGCGGGCTTAGCTCATGGCAATTAAATTGGTCCATGTATTTTGAATCAGTTTTAGAAATAACTTCAGCTTTATTTCATTTGGACGAGATTACCTATCATGGTAGAGATCCGTCTGCAGTTCGACCTTTATTCCCCCTAATAATAGAGCCACTCTCTTATTCTCTTACTTTATTGCTAGGCGCATTTTTAGTAGCTGTTATAGTTTCCTTACTTCTTACATACATTACAATGCTTTTCACGGAAAGAAATAGAAGGAAAATAAAGATGATTTTCTTTTTATTTGAATCGCTACCCGATATATTTATTATTCTCATGTGCCAGATGTTTGTGGTTTTCTTTTATAAAAAAACACAAATATTATTAGTAGAGTTTGCTGCGGTCGGCCCTACAAAGGCGTATTTACTACCAATTCTCTGTTTATCCATTTTGCCAATGATACATCTTTTTCGTTTAAGCATGCTCACCTTTGAAAATGAAGAAAGGCAGAATTATGTCGAGTTGGCAAAATCAATTGGGAATGGAAAAACGATTATTTTCACAAAACATATGTTTCGTAATGCCATCATCTCAGTGTTTTTTCAATCGAAGAAAATCATCTGGTTTATGTTGTCTAATTTATTTGTGTTAGAGATCTTATTTAATGTACCGGGTATTACATGGTTCCTATTTCAAAATATGCAACCAAAAGTGACCACTGTTACGTTAATAGCGATCTTTATTCCAGTATTTATTTTTTATACGATTGGAGAGTGGCTGATTGAAAGAAAAGCAGGAAAAGGAGAGGTGCTCACATGAGGAAAGCAATAAAGCAACCGTTATTTTTAATTGGCTTTAGCATTCTATTTCTATTTCTCGTGAGTAGTTTCACCTATTCTTTTATATGGGATGACGAGATACGCCAAGAGTTTTTTGTACGTTCAGCTGAGGGCAAAATTATAGATGATGCTCCTTATGGCCCTACCGGCAGCTTTCTATTAGGGACAGACAATGAAGGGTTTGATTTACTAGGAAAAATCATTGTTGGAGCAAAATACACTATTTTAGGGGCGTTTGCGGTAGCCTTTCTCAGAATGATTATTTCCATTCCAATTGGTCTTTTACTAGGAACGGTATTTAGAAAGCAGAAGCGGTTTGTAAATGGCTTTGCTGATTCATTCCATTTTGTTCCCTTAAGTATTATTGCCTACTATATTTTATCCCCTATTCTAAATATGACCCCAGATGGGTTTGAAAATACACTTTTTGAGAGAATAGGGATTGAGATTGTTATATTAGCTTTACTAACAGTTCCCATTATTTCAACTTTGATTGGGAACGAAACAATGCTCATTTATCAAAAAGAATATGTTCAATGCGCAAAGACGGTGGGAGCAAGTAAAGTAAGAATTGTACGGAAGCATATTTATCCAGCTCTTCGAGAAAAGCTGTTTGTCTTATTTGGACAGCAAATAATGCAGGCTTTCATTATTTTCTCTCATCTTGGTGTCGTAAATTTATTTCTAGGTGGGACAATTCTAACTTTTGGTTTTGGTCCGCAGGACCCACCACTTAGTGTCACAAATGAATGGTCAGGTTTAATAGGTAGTTCATTTCGGTGGATGGAAACAGCTCCATGGATTCCGTTGGCACCTATTATTTGTTTTGGCTTAGCGATCTTGGCAGTCGCATTAATGATTGAAGGGTATGTGATTGCTACTTCTGGAAGGTCGCATTATTTTGCAAAAATAAAGAAAGTAACAAATATAGATTCTTCAAAAGTAGACTCAAACGTGAACGCAACGGAATTAGAACGATTAAAGAAAACGAGTTAACAAAACGAGTACACTCAGGATGCATCCGAATGGATGGTTATGGAAGTCTATTTTCTTATTAATTGAATATGACCGTCCTTTTCCTTAGAATAGAAGAAACTAATTAAATAAAGAGGTGCCAAAAAATGATTCGTTGTATAGCATCCGATATGGATGGCACATTGTTGAACCATGAATTAAAAGTGACGGAAGAAAATAAAATTGCAATCGAAAAAGCAAAATCACAAGGGGTAGAAGTAATTATTGCGACAGGAAGGTCGTATGCTGAAGCAAGATATGCCCTACAGGAAGCAGATTTACATCTACCTATTATCTGTTCAAATGGGGCAGAAATTCGTGATGAACAGGGTGAATTAATCTATCATGCGAGTATGAGTCGAGAAAAAGCTAAAAAAATAGCTCTTACCTTAAGTGAGTTAGGCATTTACTATGAACTTTATACGAATAAAGGTACTTATACAGAAAGTCGTGAATTGGGTATTCAAATTCTCGTCGATATTTATCAGTCAGCAAACCCTGAGGTGCCTGAAGTTCTTGTTCGTCAAGCAGTAGAAGAGAGATTTTCAAATAATGGATTAATTAAAGTAACCGATAATTATGAGCAGCTATTTCAGGACGAAACGTTGTTCATTAATAAATTCCTTGCTTATTCAATGGATAATAAAAAGCTTAAACAAGCAAGTGAAACGTTGGCTAATATTACTGAAATTGCGATTACGTCATCAGGGAAAGAAAATATTGAAATCACAGCAGAGCATGCCCAAAAAGGGATTGCATTAGAGCAGTATATAAATGAAAAAGGAATAACGCTTAAAGAGTGTATGGCAATAGGTGATAATTTCAATGATGTGTCTATGCTAGAACGAGTCGGATATCCCGTTGTCATGGCAAATTCAGACGAAAAAGTAAAGGCACTTTATTCACGACAAACCGCTTCCAATCGAGAAAGTGGAGTAGGAAAAGCCATTGAAGCTGTCTTATCAGAAAGCATAAAGTAGCGGTTGCTTCGTTATCCTAATGTTAAAGGTCTGTATCGTAGATTCAAGAAACTATGATACAGACCTTTTTATGTTTAATGTTCTTTCGGATGAAGGCCGTGCATTATGAGCTGGATGGTTTGCTCAATTTCTTCTTCATGATTCCCATCTTTTTCAGAGAAAATGACGTGCTGAGAGATGATATAACCTATGATGACAGTCATTGTGAAACGAATTACAGCTTTTGGGGGGAGGTTAATGATTTGCCCTCGCTCTTGATAGTGTTGTACTACTAGAGCAAACTTCTCTGATACCTTCTTTACGACATGTTCAATAAAGGGCTCTTTGAGCTCTGGATGAAAAGGGATTTCTTGTATAAAAATTTTAAAGACATTAATATTCGTTTTGAAAAACTCTTGACGGTTAAGAATGATGGCACGAAGAAAATCTTCGTATCTTTCATAAGGTGTATCCATAATCTTGTGCACGTCTTTTATCACAAAAGGGGCAATGATTTTAGCCATCATTGGAGAGACTATGTTAAGCAATAAGTCTTTTTTTGTTTGATAATGTCGGAAGATCGTCCCTTCGGCTACCCCTGCTCTTTTAGCTATTTGATTCGTCGAGGTGGCAGCATATCCATTTTCAGCAAACATTTCGACTGCAGCCTCAATAATTCTTCGTTGTTTTTCTGTAACCTTTTCATTTTCATTCAATAGATAATCAAATATATTATTTTCTTCTGACATGAAATGTCTCCTTTTGAGAGTGGTACCTATATTTTACGATAATTCTTTAGGGTAATAATATTCAGAGTAATAAACGTAAGTGAGAAGAGCAATAAAAATAATAAAGAAGGAAGCAAATCAGAAATACCTGCTCCTCTAAACATGACATCTTTTAGAGCACTTCCTGCATAATACAAAGGTGTCATGGGTCCAATCCAATTTAACCATTCAGAAATTGACTCCAAATTAAACAGTCCCGAAAAGAAGACTTGTGGAACGACGACGATTGGGATAAATTGCATCATTTGCAGCTCATTTTTTGCAAATGCTGATAATAATATTCCCAGTGTTAATGCTGAAAAAGACAATAGGACGATGATGAAGAGGACGGTGAAAAAGCTTCCTATCATTAACATGTCTAAAATGTAAATACTGTACCATGTAATAATGGAGGCTTGAACGAAAGTGAAAATGCCAAAACCAGCAATATAGCCAAACACCATTTCCCATATTTTCAACGGACTTGCAAGTAAGCGCTCTAATGTTCCACTTGTACGTTCTCTCAAGAAGGAAACGCCACTCACTAAAAAGACAAAAAAGAACACAAAAAAGCCAAGTAAAATAGGTCCAAATGAATCAAACATGCCCATATCTTCATCCCCGTATACATACTGGATGTTAAGTGAGGATTCACCATTTGATAGCCACTCTTGAACTTCTTTCATGGTGACCTTAGTCTTGGAAGGGTCACTGCCTTCTACAACGATTGTAGGTGTGTCTAGCATGTCAACATAACCATCAAGTTCCCCATCGATAAGTTTTTCCATTGCTTCTTCCTCTGACACGACGATGGCTCCCTGTTCCTCCAATCGTTCTTCGACGATAGCATTTGCTACTACACCAATTTTTGGCGTGTACGGGTCGGCGTCGAAGACTAACCATAACAACGATAAAATAAAGAGAGGCGCTAAAAACATTAAAGCTAACGTTCGTTTATCTCGAAGGAGCTGAAGGATTATCCGTTTGGCAAACCCTAATACTCTCATTTAGTTTCCCTCCATCTTTAAAAAGACATCTTCCATGGTTGTGACATGAAAGGTTTCTTTAATTTGGTTTGGTGTATCATTCGCAATTAAATGACCATCACGAATAAGTCCTAATACATCACATTTTTCAGCCTCATCCATAACGTGAGTAGTTATAAATAAAGATACTCCGTCGCTCTTCAGTTCTTGAAATTTAGCCCAAATTTTTTGACGAAGAACAGGGTCAATACCCACTGTAGGTTCATCTAAAATTAGTATTTTGGGCTGATGGAGCATGGCTGTTATGAGTGACAGCCTCCGTCTCATTCCGCCTGAATATAAGGAAACAGGTTTATGGAGGGCCGACGATAATTCCACCATTTCCATTAGTTCTAAAATACGCATTTTCCGCTCGCTTTTTTTCATCCCATACATGGAGGCAAAAAAATCAAGGTTTTCATAAGCACTTAATTCATTGTAAAGTGCATCGCCTTGGGCCATATAGCCGATATTATAAAATAAATCTTTTGAGGAAAGTGGCTTTTGGTTAAAGGTGATGGTTCCAACAGAAGGCTTTTCTAATCCAATCATCATTTTAATAAGTGTCGTCTTACCTGATCCGGATGGACCGAGTAGTCCATAGATCTCCCCCCTACGCAGCTGTAAGGTTACTTCCCTAAGGACTTCAAGGTCCCCAAAGGATTTTGAGAGAGATTGAATTTCCATTATAGAGTGCGGCATATTAAAAACTCCCTTCGTATTAAAAAGTGAGTAATCACTCATTATAATAATAATTTATTGGTGTAACAATCGCAATGAAAAAATGAGGAATGGCTAATAATTATCATTTGTCATCAAGTACTAAAAATCGCTAAAATAATGATAAACGATTGTAAGGGAGCTGATGGAAGTGAAAGCTATGATTCAAATTGATTATACGTGGGATTTTGTCGCAGATAACGGCGCCCTTTCTTGCCAAGAACCTGCACAAAAAATAGAAAGTACTATCTATTCGTTAACGAAGGAATTTATTGAGAATGGAGATTATGTCGTTTTAGCGGTAGATGTTCATGAAGAGGGGGATACATGTCACCCTGAAACAGAACTATTTCCTCCTCATAATCTTCGTGGTACGAAAGGTCGAGATCTATACGGAAGCGTAAAAGAATTAGTAAATGAAAATAAGAATCATCCAAATGTATATTTTATGGATAAAACTCGTTATTCTGCATTTGCAGGGACTGATCTTGAAATGAAGCTAAGGGAAAGAGGAATTACTGAGCTTCATCTTGTAGGGGTATGTACGGATATTTGTGTCCTTCATACGGCTATCGATGCATACAATAAAGGTTTTTCCATTGTTGTTCATCAAAACGCGGTTGCTTCTTTTAATGAAAAAGGTCATGAATGGTCACTGGATCATTTTCGAACAGTTTTAGGAGCACGGGTAATATAAAGTTGTCAGTAACTAGGGTAGTGGTTGGGTGTCGGGTTAAGTTTAATGGCTCCAATCGAAAAATATCGCCACGAATTGAATTACTTTCGTGGCGATATTATTTATGAAGAGGTGAACAACGATTATCGAAATATAAGCTGACAAAAGCTCTTCAGTGATTTTTTGTTTATTCAATCTCCATATGACTAGTTTGTCAATTTATTGTACGGTGTCTTTATCCCATTGGTAGCTCCAAAAACGTTCCTTTGTTACCCAAGCAACAGCTTCTGGATCATTATTTTTTAGTTTTTCTTCCATTTCCACTAACATCCAAGCCGTTTGAGATATATGTGCTTTCATAGCAGCTATTTTAATATCTTTTACAGGAGTAATGTCATGAACAATATCCGGTTTCCCAAGGTTTTCTTCAGTGTTTTTGGCAAATGCTACACAATGCAGTTTTGGACGTTGATGTTCAGGTATTTGTCTGACAGCACGAACAACCGCACGTGCAGTAGCCTCATGGTCGGGGTGCACAGAGTAGTCTGGATAGAATGTAATGATTAATGAAGGATTGATTTCCTTAATTAAAGAAAATACCATATTTTTCATTTTTGTGTCATCTTCAAACTCAATAGTTTTGTCTCGCAGCCCCATCATCCGTAAATCTTGGATGCCCATTACATTTGCAGCAGCCTGCAATTCCTTCTTTCGAATCAAGGGAAGAGATTCTCGCGTTGCAAATGGAGGGTTTCCTAAGTTACGCCCCATTTCTCCAAGAGTTAAGCAAGCATACGTAACGGGCGTTCCGTTTTTTATATGAGTAGCAATTGTCCCTGACACGCCGAAAGCTTCATCATCTGGGTGTGGGAAAATAACGAGGACACTTTTTTCGATTTCCATTCTCTTTCCTCCTAAATCAGTTCATAATCCGTTTTTATGAAAATTATTCAAATGGGGTTGAGCTAATTTGCAAAGCAACGGCAAGCTTACCTTCGTGGTCATGTCCAGCCATCAACAGGCGGCCATCTTGATCAATTTCAAAGTGGGTTAGACCCTCTGCATAAATCCAACCGATGGAAAGTTTTAATCCAACTCGAAACGGACCATTTCCGGCAATTTTTCCATGCTCATACTGGACTTTTGCATTTCGAATATACGCTCCAGCTGAAAAGAAGCTTTCATTAAAATGACTGGCGTAAGCTCCATTTGTGGTTTCCATATGAATATATACATCTTGACGAGAAAATGTATTAATTGCATGTTGTACCTTAGAAGCGATGATTGGTTCCATCTTCTTTCCTCCTTAACCTTTATTACCTTTAGCTATATATCATCTTACTAGAATTGAGAGTTAAATGCGAAAAGAAGGTTTTAATGAAAAAAGTTGTAGAAGAGAGAAAGGGATGAAGTCTTTGTTGGGAGCTCATTTCCGTATGTAGATTATAGGAGGTTGTCATTAAGTCAATATAAAGAATAATCATGATTAATTTAATATATGAGATGTAGGATGTATATAATCTCTGGTTCACATTGTTTTCATTCTGTAAGAATTGTTTGTGCATAGCTGTTTAATAGCAGGTACTGTCTTTTCTGAGGTTAGGAGATCGTTACGTTGCTAGTTCCTTTTTCTATCTACTTTATTAATATAGCCATTAGGTAGTGAAAATGTGAAAGAGAGTTCAGACATTCATCAACACAAGTTTATTCCATCTTTCGACAGAATTCCTTATAATGTAATCATGAAATAGATAGTTAGGGAGAGATGGATGAGCGTTCAGCAATGGTTTTCAGGAAGTGAAGTAGGCTCAGAAACAGGACGTTTTATAGAGGAAATACAAGAGTTACATTCACTTGCTACCGCCTAAGCATTTGTGAAGGTAGTGGTTGAGGAAGAAGAGAACGCATTGTTCGGCAAAGAAATAAAGACAAACCTGCACGGTAAAAACGAAAGGTATTACTAGTAGTACCAGGCACAGTAGTAGCTGGGGTAGATTTATTAAAAGTAGGTCAAAGAGATGTTAAGATTAAAGAAAAAACGAAGGAAATCAATCTTAATCTTACCAAAAGCACAGCAGGTGTTAGTCTCGATGTGGACAATATTCAAACATTCTCAGTTGAAGGACATTTTTCGAAATGAAGTATGTTGGGAAGAAGGGTTTACCCTTGCTTCCAAGGCGAAGGGAATTGTAGAGGAAAAGACAATTGCTCAAGGGCTAATAAAGAAGGCGGAAGAACACCCTGAAAAATCTTTAACTAATTTATTAAAACAGCTTGGTTATTCTGTAACCGTCAGTTTTAAGGAGGTTGCCATATGAACATTCATAACGATTGGGGCCCATTGCTCCAAGCAGAATTTAATGAGGAGTATTATCAGGAACTACAACATTTCCTGTCAGAAGAGTTTCGATATCAGACCGTTTATCCAAATAAACAGGATATTTATAATGCCCTCCGCTATACCCCTTACGGAGATGTTCAGGTCGTAATTCTTGGACAGGATCCTTATCATGGCCTCAACCAGGCACATGGACTTAGTTTTTCTGTTAAACCTAATGTCCCTCACCCCCCATCATTAAAAAATATTTTTAAAGAATTACAGGATGATTTAGGAGTCCCTATACCAAAAGGTGGTAGCTTAATTCCGTGGGCGAAGCAAGGTGTTTTGTTGTTAAACACCGTCCTAACAGTCAGAGAAGGAAAAGCTCATTCTCATAAAAATAAGGGGTGGGAACGTTTAACAGATAAAATTATCTCTCTTTTAAATGATCGAGAAGATCCAATTATTTTTATTTTATGGGGAAAACATGCTCAAGAAAAGAAACGACAAATTAATCAAAATCGACATTTTCTTCTTGAGGCACCTCACCCAAGTCCTTTATCTGCTTATCGGGGCTTTTTTGGTAGCCGGCCTTTTTCAAAAGCAAATAAGCTATTATATAGACAGGGAAAATCCGAAATTCTGTGGAATTTATGAGTAGGAGAAAGAGATGAAACAAGTAGAGCGTATTAATTGTTTTCAATGTCAGTTTTTTTATATTACGTGGAACCCTCAGCACCCAAGGGGTTGCAAGGCGTATGGATTTAAAACGAATATGCTTCCCTCAAGGTATGTTTTAAAGGCATCTGGTCAACCTTGCCTACAGTTTTCACAAAAATAAGGAATAATTGAGAGGGCGGTCTGATGCTTAAGAACCAATCGTTACCAGAAAGAAAAGTGAAAAGACAACACCAGCGGTTTCGTCATTTAGCAAATAGCTTTTTTGCGATGAATATAATTATTTTTATTGGTACAGTGGGGTTTATGCTGTTAGAAAATCTGTCCCTATTTGATTCACTTTGGCTGACAATGGTAACCGTTTTGACTGTTGGGTATGGTGACCAAATTCCAATAACCACTGAAGGAAAAGTTTTTGCTATGGCATTGATTCCTGTTGCGATCGGTATCGTAACCTATGCGATGGGTTCTGTCGCAACCATTTTATTAGAGGGAGAATTTTCTCAAACGGTGAGGTTAAATCGTATGAAAATAAAAATTAAGCAGTTAGAAGGTCATTTTATTGTTTGTGGCGTAGGGAGAGTGGGGGAGCAAGTTTTAGAACATTTAAGAAATAAAGGAATTAAAGCGGTATTTATCGATCAAGATGGAGAGCGATTAGAAAGTATTATGACTTCAAGTGATAAATACCTCATTGGTGATGCGACAGAAGATCAATGCTTGATTCATGCTGGAATTGATAAAGCAGCTGGGATTATTGCCACTCTTCCAAGCGATGCTGACAATGTATTCATAACGTTAACAGCAAAAGGCTTGAATCCTGACATTCATGTTGTTGCAAGAGCAGAAAGAAGTTCTTCTATCGATAAATTGACCCGTGCGGGGGCAAATAAGGTCATTAACCCTTCTTCTTTAGGGGGGAATCAAATGGTTATGTCTATGCTCAAGCCGTTAAGTGTACAATATGTAGAGATGATGCTACATTCAAATAAGCAGAACTATGGCATTGAAGAATTACGAATAGGAGAAGGATGTGCACTGATAGATAAAACCATAGCGGATGCAGAGATAAGAAAAAAATATGGAGTTATGATTGTTGCCATCATGCGTGGTGATGAGATCATTCCGAATCCTAATTCACATGAAATGTTGAAGCAAAACGATAAAGTGGTTGTCTTTGGCGGTGACAAAGAATTGAGCCAATTTGAACGAGTTGTCATTCCATTATAAAGGAGGTTTTACTTTGAATATTAGCTATCATTCCATTCTTTCAAAAATGGAAAAAGAGTTGCAACAAGCGAAAAGTGGGGGTGAAATACGAGACCACTTACACATTATAAAGGCATTATGTGAAGTGATTTTAGACGATACGCCTGCTTCGACAACAAATGTGTCTGTTGTCGAACCGATAGCACCCCAAAAAACGACTTCTGTTACGTTACCTGAACAACGTGCGTTGAAAACGGATGATGGTGCGAATGGAGACTCTATTTTCGATTTTTAAATTATTTAATGAGGTGAAACATTGTGAAATTATTTATTATTATTGGGGCACTTAATGCCTTTTTATCCGTAGCTTTTGGTGCGTTTGGTGCACATGCACTTGAAGGAAAACTTGAACAAAAATATATTGAAACTTGGCAGACGGCCGTACAGTATCAAATGTTCCACAGTATAGGAATTCTTGTCATCGCTGTGTTCTTAGGGCAATATCCAGCAAGTGCCTTATTGTCTTGGTCGAGTTGGTTAATGCTTATAGGAATTATTTTATTTTCAGGAAGCTTATATATATTAAGTGTAACGAAAATTAGCATCCTAGGTGCCATCACTCCACTTGGAGGGATATCCTTTTTAGTAGCATGGGTTCTATTAATAATCGCATCAGTGAAATTAATGTAGTAAGTATGTAAGTTTGTTATACCTGCAGGTGAAAGTTGTCTCATTTTGTATAGTAGGAGAGAATTTAATAGGAAGATAGAAAATTTATTAACGATACTTTGAGTATGTAAGAGGGTGATAGGTCGATTTTTTCGCTTTTCCATTCTCTCGTTATAGATCTTTCTTATCTTCCTAAACTTAGTATAATGAAAAAAAACCGACTAAATAGTCGGATAACTCATTTATCGTGGTGAATAGGCTACTGTACCTCCATTGAAGTATTCAATTTCTTCATCAAATGTAATGTAATCTAAATAGATTACTGGTAATAAATATCGCTTACCAGTTTGAGGGTCACTAATGATGATATGATCACGCCCCGCTGTTTCAATAATTCCTTTAAATACTTTCGCGTTCCATTGATTATTATTTTCAAATGTCATATAGATTGTGGCGATTTTCCCTTTATTTAAGCGTAGGATATTTTCGATATACGATTCTTCTACAGGAAGTTGACCAGGAATATTTTGTGAAGGAGAAGGGGCGCTTGTTGGCGCTGGAACTTGTAGCCCTCCTTGTGCCGCCCCGTATGGCTGCTGACCATACCCTTGATTATATCTTTGTGGATAGCCATAATATTGTCCTTGATTCAAACTGTATTCCCCCTTTACTTTTAATAAACTGTTTTACAGTCCGATTGTGTCGGTTTAAAGAAACAGTGAGACTTGTAACGACCGGAATTCCATTGGTTAAACCATTGTGCTGGACAAGCTCCCTCAGGTCTGAAAAACCATAATGCATTGCTCGCTGGATGATAACGCCCACCCTTAATGGCTTTCCGGGCCAAGTCGATGTCTTTTTGTCTGGCAGCCTGATAGAAATATCCCTTTTGAGTAGCTTCAAATCCGCCAGGACTTTGAAATACCATACTCCGAATATTTCGAATATCTTTAAAATCTAAACAATCTGCAAGAACACGATTAACTCCTACATTTCCTACCATTGACATACCAAGCTGACCATCCCCTTCTGCTTCAGCGCGCATTAAGCGAGCAAGTAACTTTACATCAGCTTCGTTATAAGCAATAACGCCCATACTTTCACCTCACTTACAAGCAGATTCAAGTGAAATAGGATTTAAGGGTTCTTCAACAAAATTAAGATAAACCCAATAAAGCTGTAAGCATCCACCATAGGGGGAGGCTAACGGGGGTGAAATATTTATTTTAGTAGCCTTGCATCACTATTTCATACATATGATGTCAGAGAACTAAATATGAAAAGAAATAAAAAAAGCCTCCCGCAAAGAGGAAGCTTTTTTGAAAGGTAAAATATAGTATAGGTGAGGGTTAAGAGAAATGATGTCGCAATTCAAGCCTATTCACCTTTTTCTCGTCAATAAGCACCTATATTATGGGTCTTTTATTGATTCACGTGGAGGAATGAGTATAGGCGATGTTCTTCTAGTAGATTTCCTACGAAGAATGAACCGAACTCCCCGTATCGAGCACTTACTTCATCAAATCGCATTTCATATACGAGCTTTTTAAATTGAAGTACGTCATCAGCAAAAAGTGTTACGCCCCATTCATAATCATCAAAACCAACGGAGCCTGTAATGACTTGTTTTACTTTTCCGGCATATTGACGTCCAATCATACCATGACTACGCATTAGGCTACGGCGCTCCTCCATCGGTAGCATATACCAGTTATCTTGACCTTGGCGTCGTTTATCCATTGGGTAGAAGCAAACATGCTTTGCTTTTGGTAATTCTGGGTATAAACGAGAACGTACATGCGGATTTTCATATGGATCTTCATCTTGTGGTAGATAGTTACTTAATTCTACAACAGATACATAAGAAAATGCAGGAATTGTAAATTCAGCAATCTTCAATTTATTAAATTCTGTTTCTAGTTCATTTAGCTCTTCTATTGTTGGACGAAGAATCATTAGCATAAAATCGGCTTTTTGCCCAACGATCGAATAGAAAGCATGGCTACCTTCATTAGTATCGTTGAGTTTTGACAAAAATTGTTGAAATTCATAGATAGCTGATTGACGCTCATCACTTGAAAGAATCTTCCAAGTTGTCCAATCTATTGAGCGGAAATCATGCAGAGAATACCAACCATCTAGTGTTTGTGCTGGTTCGCTCATTCTTAATCACTCCTATTCAAATTCTTCACCCTTACTATATCATAGTTTGTCCGAATTGGATGGTTGCAAACACTTTTCTAACGGAAAATGAAGTTGAATAGAGTAATGTGGCAAGGAAAAGACTAGATAAGTGATTGTCGTTCATGGTGTAAAAATCAGAAAACAAAGACTTTTAAGTGAAAGCGTTAACAAACTTTGAAAAGAACCATTAGAGGAGTATTCTAATGGTAAAGAATAATAAGGAGGACGTTTAAGGTGAGTGATTTATTTAGGTCATTAAAAGAGAATATTGTAGGGAAAAATCTAAAAATCGTTTTTCCAGAGGGACTAGATGAGCGAATTTTAGCAGCAGCAGGGCGTCTAGCAGCTGATTCTTTAGTCACACCTATTTTAGTAGGGAATAAGCAAGAAGTTGAGGCAAAAGCGGCTGAGTTAAGTGTGAAGCTTGAAGGGTGTGAAGTTTATGACCCAGCGGATTATGATAAAGTAGACGAGCTTGTAGCAGCCTTTGTAGAGCGAAGAAAAGGGAAAGTATCGGAAGAAGATGCACGAAAAATATTATTAGATGAAAATTATTTTGGAACAATGCTTGTGTACACAAAATTAGCACATGGATTAGTAAGTGGAGCAGCACACTCTACAGCGGATACAGTTCGCCCTGCGCTACAAATTATTAAGACAAAAGAAGGTGTTCGAAAGACATCTGGGGTTTTTATAATGGTCCGTGATGAAGAGAAATACGTATTTGCTGATTGTGCCATTAATATTTCACCAGATTCCCAAGATTTAGCTGAAATCGCGATTGAAAGTGCGAGAACTGCCAAAATGTTCACGATTGATCCACGTGTAGCAATGCTAAGCTTTTCAACAAAAGGCTCTGCTAAATCTCCAGAAACGGACAAAGTAATTGAAGCTGTTCATATAGCAAAAGAACGTGAACCTGAGCTTGCCCTTGATGGGGAATTTCAATTTGATGCTGCGTTTGTTCCATCTGTAGCGAAGAAAAAAGCCCCGAACTCACCGTTACAAGGAGATGCGAATGTATTTGTATTTCCAAGTTTAGAAGCAGGAAATATAGGCTACAAAATTGCACAACGTTTAGGTAATTTTGAAGCTGTAGGGCCTATTCTTCAAGGGTTAAACGCTCCTGTTAATGATTTATCTCGAGGGTGTAATGAGGAAGATGTTTATAAACTAGCTCTTATTACAGCAGCCCAAGCATTATCATAAAAACAATATAATAATGCGATGAAAGAGGCTGGGACATAACTAGCTTCAAAAAGTGAGAAAGGTGAATTTGAGAGTTCTCAAATTCACCTTTCTTTTATTTTGGGTTTGTATACTTGTATAACCTTAGTTAATGGCAGTGAATTTTCTTAAATTCACTGCCATTAACGCGAGACCCATTTCGTTTTCTACCTTTGATTTTCCACGTACAGAAAATCGGGAG